>JBAQLW010000385.1:0-1900 GCA_049302175.1 Rectinemataceae bacterium | reverse complement strand
ACATCGATCTGGGCGCTCAACCTTGGCGCTTCGGGGGTTGCGACCCTGCCTTTCATCGGTCTCGGGGTGATGGCTTTCGGCCTTTTGGCGGGTTTCGCCGCGATGAAATTTCTCCATATGGAGAAGGACAGTGGCACCGTTTTTTCGCTTTCCTCGTCCATGACGAACCTTGGAAGCATCGGGAGTCTTGTCGCCTTTCTCATCCTGGGGGAGCAGGCCTTCGCCCTCGTCCCCTTCTACAAGCTGTTCGAGGAAGCCTGGATCTACGGCCTGTGCTTTCCCTTAGCCGCGGGTGTCCGAGCAAAACAGAGCGATGGAGTTCTAGTACAGGAAATCGCTGACATCCAGGCAGAGCAGGGCACAGGCGCCAAGAAGCGGGGCGAGGGCGGCCTCGGCCCTCGAGGCGTCGCTTTTCTTCCGGCGAAGCTCCTGAAGGACCCTATGATCATATTCTCCCTCACCGCCATGGGCTTGGGTCTGGCGCTCAACGTATCAAGCATCCCTCGCCCGGAATTCTTCCGGACGCTCAATGCTTGGATTGTACCCTCGGGCGTCTTTCTCGTTCTCGTTTCCATCGGCATGAAAATTCCGAAGGAGAGGAAGCGGATTCCCCGTCCCGCGCTTTTCGCCTTTCTCGGAATCAGGCTCATCCTGATCCCCGCCTTTTCCTTCGCTCTAGCCACCCTGCTCGGCCTCCCCGCCCTGCCCGACCAGACCGCCTTCAAGGTCGCGATCCTTCTCTCCTTCATGCCGACAGCCTTCGCGAGCCTCATTCCGCCCGTCGTCTACGGGCTGGATTTCGGCCTCTCGTTCAGCCTCTGGCTTGTCTCCAACCTGACGCTTGCGGGCACTCTGCCCCTGCTTTGGATACTGCTGCGTTGAGGGGGGAATTGACCCTCAGCGGTCGAGGAAGGGACTCTGGATGAGTACCAGCCAGTACAAGCCCAGTCGCCACGCGGCATTGAGGAACTGCTCGAAGTCCACGGGCTTGCGGATGTAGATGTTGGCCTTGTCCCGCACGAAGAAGGCGGGACCATCTCTCTTCCCGCAGGGCTCACTTACTGCCCTGTTTAAGGATGCCGATGGTCCTGACCGCGTCAGACTGGGTTCGGCGCCCGAGACGATAGTACGCTTAAATGACTTTCTACTTCAGTAGCAGGTTCCTGCGATCAGCACGAGCATCGGTAATGGTGTCCAATATGATGGACATAACGTAAAATATATTACTATTGTCCATTATAATAGACAATATATTGATTTTCTGTTTTTTATCCATCATACTAAGAGATGGAGGAATGAGCGCATATGGAAGTTTTCCCGCGTCCACGTTACCTTGATAGAATTCGTCCCTATATCGGAACAAACCTTATTAAGGCCATCGTCGGGCAACGCCGAGTCGGTAAAAGCTATGTCCTGAGGCAGATCGCCGATTTGCTGCGCACGGAGCATCCCGACTGGATTGTGTTGCATATCGATTGTGAACGGCTCGAGTGGCGGCATCTGCGGATCGGGGATGACCTTGTGAAGAAGGTCGAGAGCATTATTTCATCCAAGATGAGGGGAGCCGCGGGAATGAGACAGGGCAAGGTGGCCCTTCTTCTCGACGAGGTGCAGGGGATCGAAGGCTATGAGGGAGCGGTGAGGGGATTCGCCGCGGATGAGCGTTTTGACGTGTACATATCGGGATCGAATGCCGATCTGCTCTCGGGTGACATTGCGACGCTTTTTGCGGGCCGGGCCGTTCGCATGGAAATACACTCACTCACCTACGACGAATTTCTTGTCTTCAACAAACTTCAGGATAGCGACATCTCCCTCCAGCGCTTTCTGCGAAATGGAGGGTTGCCCTTCCTCGCCAACCTGCCGCAGGACGATATCTTGGTGATAGAATATCTGGCAG
>JBAQLW010000384.1:0-4069 GCA_049302175.1 Rectinemataceae bacterium | reverse complement strand
GATGAAGAGTGCCGGAGGATTCTCATTCCTTCGATAGTCATCATGAAGCCATCTTTCCAGTTTTCGCAAGAAATCACGGACACACCTCCCTCGGCAGGCACGTACGATACACGAGGAGAGGTCGAAGCGCAATCGCAGGACGGCCAACTCCTGGGGCATCCAAGGCACGAAACGGTGACAATAGTCTGTTCTGTCGGAAAAAAACAAAGGCTAATATGTTATCGATATAGTATTGACCATTGTTTTCCCTTTCAGCTATAGTCCCCCTGCCCTGATTTAGCGGCGGATGCCGATGGATCGGATGCGAAGGCTTCCGGGTTGTGCCTCCTTCTCCGGGAGCCTTCTTTATTTTGCCAAAAACCATCCATCGCCCTTAAATCGGAAAAAACTGGATTGCCGTACGGGTAAAATCATTCTATACTGTTTTGGTTAGAGCAGCCTGAATTGGCTGACTTTATCTCAGTCACAATTTTGGAGGTTTCAATGAAGAAGCTATTGGCAATTTCGATCTGCCTGCTCATCGCAGTCGGCGCGGTTTCCGCGCAACAGAGATTCATCAATATTGGCACTGGCGGCACGGCAGGTACCTATTACCCTCTGGGTGGAGCGATGGCCGAAATCTGGAACAGGAACATCGCCAAGATGAATGCCACAGCCCAGGCCACCGGCGCGTCGGCGGCGAATGTAACCCTGCTGAAAGACGGCAAGGTCGACGTTGTGATTATTCAGAACGATGTTGCATTTTATGCCTACAACGGCTCCGTTCTGGACCAGTTCAACGGCAAGCCGGTATCCGATCTCCGCGGCATGGCCAGTCTCTACAACGAAACCGTCCAGCTGATCGCCCTCCAGTCTTCAGGGATCAAATCCGTCTATGACCTCAAGGGCAAGAAAGTATCGGTCGGCGCTGCCGGTTCGGGCGTCGAGGCCAATGCCAAGCAGTACCTCGAGGCTGCCGGGCTCACCTATGCCGACATCAAGGTTCAGTACCTCTCCTTTGCCGAATCCGCTTCCAATCTGAAGGACGGCAACATCGACGCCGCCTTCACGACCGGCGGTTTCCCGATCGCGGCCATCTCTGATCTCGCCATTTCCAAGAAAACCGTCCTCGTGCCGGTCGACAAGGCTCTCCAGGACAAGCTCATGTCCAAGTGGTCGTTCTATGCTCCCACGGTCGTCCCTGCCAACACCTACAACGGCATCACGGTCGACACGCCCTCCCTGTGCATGAAGTCCATGCTCGCCGTCAGCGCGAAACTCGATGCCGATCTCGTCTACGAAATGCTGAAGACCATGTTCGCCAATGGCCCGAGGCTCGTGGCTGCCCATTCACAGGGCGCCAACATCAAGCTCTCCAGCGCTCTCGAAGGGATGTCCATTCCCCTGCATGCCGGCGCGGAAAGGTTCTACAAGGAAAACAAATAGATAGATCATCGGGAAAACGGGCTGGCTGGATACATCCAGTAAGCCCGTTTTCTTTGGGCTGAAAAAATTGATACAGGCGCAGGCCTGTCAGGAAGGTGACATGAGAGCGGGCATAAGAAAGTTCTTTGCCGCCGTCATAGTCGCCTTCCTCGTGATCGCGGCCGCCGCGATTCTGGCAGCTTCGATTTCGGTCTCATCCACGCTGCTGCTCTATGACAACGATGGACGGAAATTGGCTGAACTCCTCCTCGAGGAAGAAGGCTTTATCCACCGCTACATCCATTCGATCCACAAGACGCCAGTCGACGAAGAGTTCATCGTTTCAGGCAAAAGGCTGGAGCTTGTACGGTTGAGGTACGACGCATATGGAGTTGGCATGCCCTCGGACGGAGGCGAAGCTTTCCGAATCGAAAATGGTCGCTTTGTGGTCGACATGCGTCGATCGTTCGCGCGGCTCGACATCAGAGTGTCGCACCTTCCGGGTCATGGCTTGCTGATCGACGGCAGCTTTCACCCGTTCACCGAATGGGTACCTGAAGAGTCTTTGATCACCCTAAAGGCAGGGAGAAGGATTACTATTTTCCCCAGGAGGAAGGCTCATCCATGAGCGAACAAATCATCAACGATGACCAGACGGTCGACAGTCAGGCGATTCTGAAGAAATTCGACAAAGAATCGGACTACCGCATCTATACCGGCTTCTTTGCCAAGGTTGTGGCCGCGTTCGCCATCACCTTCTCCGTCTTCCAGCTCTACACGGCGGTATTCGGGGTCTTGGACGCGATGATCCAGCGATCCATCCATTTATCCTTCGGCTTCTGTCTCATCTTCCTCCTCTACCCCACCAGGAAAAAGTGGTCGCGGAGCAAACTGCACCCCTTCGACGCACTCCTCGCGGTGCTCGGCGTCCTTGCCCCTATGTATATCGTGTTGAATTACCAGGCACTCGTCGGCAGGGCTGGCTCCACTACCATCTTCGACCTTGTCGCCGGTATCATCGGGATACTGCTCGTCCTCGAGGCAGCCCGCAGGGTAGTCGGCATTCCTATGGTCATCGTAGCCTTGATATTCATAACATATGCTTTTATCGGACCGTATATCCCAGGCAAGCTCGCCCATCGCGGAGCCCGCGTCGACACTCTGGTCCAGCACCTCTACTACACCACGGAAGGCGTGTTCGGCATTCCTTTGGGAGTTTCAAGCACTTTCATCTTCCTGTTCATCCTCTTTGGCGCCTATCTTGAGAGGACTGGTCTCGGCCAGCTCTTCATCGACCTTGCCAACTCCGTAGCCGGCTGGGCCGCGGGTGGACCGGCCAAGGTAGCTGTCCTCTCCAGCGCCCTCATGGGCACCGTATCAGGTTCCTCGGTTGCCAACGTCGTCGGAACGGGATCCTTCACCATTCCCATGATGAAAAAGCTCGGCTACAAGCCGGAGTTTGCCGGCGCCGTCGAAGCCACGGCATCGACAGGCGGGCAGCTAATGCCCCCAATAATGGGCGCTGCCGCCTTCCTCATGGCCGAGTTCACGAGCATTCCATATGCAAGAATCATTGCCGCCGCCGCGATCCCTGCCCTCCTCTACTACTTTGGTGTCTGGTCGGGCGTGCACTTTGAGGCAAAAAAACTGGGGCTCAAAGGTATGAAGCGTGAAGACCTGCCCAAGTTCAAGAAGATCATGCTCGAACGCGGCCACCTGATTATACCCCTTGTCGCGATCGTCTACCTCCTCGTCACCGGATTCACCCCGATGAAGGCGGCACTCTGGGCTATCATCCTCTCGATACTTTCCTCGATGATCAGGAAATCGACGCGCATAAAGCCGATTGAGATAATCAGAGGCCTTGAGGCTGGCGCCAGGGGAGCCCTCGGCGTCATAGCCGCCACTGCCTGCGCGGGCATCATCATCGGTGTCGTCACCCTCACCGGCCTCGGCCTCAAGCTGGGCTCGGTCCTTGTCGATATCGCCCAGGGGAATCTTATCATCACCCTCTTCTTCACGATGATCACTTCGATCCTTCTCGGGATGGGCGTTCCGACGACGGCCAACTATGTCATCACATCGACGATCGCCGCGCCTGCCATCGTCATGATAATGGCCCAGAAGGCCGGCCTTGATCCCAACCTCGTGGCTCCAGCCTATATAATATTGCCAGCTCACATGTTCGCCTTCTATTTTGGTATCATAGCGGACATCACTCCGCCCGTTGCATTGGCGGCCTTCGCGGGGGCAGGCATAGCCAAGGCCAATCCGATGAAGACTGGGGTAAACGCGACGAAGCTGGCAATAGCGGCTTTCCTCGTACCCTATATTTTCGTTCTCAATCCGCAGATGCTGCTGTTCAATGTGACACCAGTGGGGCTGATCTGGATGCTGATCACAAGTCTTGTTGGAATCACCGCAGTCGCCGCCGCCGTCAATTCATGGTTCAGGACGACGATGATCTGGCCGGAACGAATCCTCGCATTCGTGGGCGGACTCCTGATGATCTATCCGGGATTCTCGACAGACATGATCGGCATGGTTTTATGCGGAGCCGTCTTAGTATTCCAGCAGATAAAGTACAGCAGGAAAAAGGCCTTGGCCGTCTAGCAGGACAAAGGCGCAGGAATACGCAACTGCGGCCGTGGTTGTTTTCATGCAC
>JBAQLW010000383.1:0-4355 GCA_049302175.1 Rectinemataceae bacterium | reverse complement strand
GCGCCGGCCATGGCCGAACTCCTTTCAGCCGGCCTTGTCGTGGTATGATGGAACCGTGAAAAATACCCCTTGCCTCCGATCAACCCTGACCGGCATCGAATACCCCTTCGAAAGGCTCGAGGAATTCGCCGAAAACGGCGAATCGCTCGAAGTCGCCATCCCTGGCCTCGAGAACGCTCGCCCGAGGCCAGGCTCGCGGATTTGGGATCGCTTCGCCGAGTTCATGCCCTTCGAAGGCAGCCATCCCGAATTGTCCCTCGGCGAAGGCTCGACGCCGCTGGTCGACGCGGGGCCTCTCCTCAAGGCCTACACGGGGCTCGAAAACCTTCTCTTCAAGAACGAGACGGCGAATCCCACCTGGAGCTTCAAGGACAGAGGCTCCATCGCCTGCTCGATCATGGCTGTCGAGCGGGGCGAAAGGGTCACCGCCACCATATCCACAGGCAACATGGGCCAGTCCATGGCGGCCTACGGGGCGCGGGCCGGCCTTGAAGTCATTGTATTTCTTCCCGCCTTCACCCCCCGCGAGAAAGTCCTCTCCATGGCGGTGCATGGGGCAACCGTCGTCCGCGTGGCCTGCGCCGACTACGCCGACATGAAGATGAGGGTTCTGGGGCTCGCCTCCAGCCTGGGGCTGCGCATCGTCTCCGGCAACGGGCCGATACGGGTCGAAGGCTACAAGATGGAAGCCTTTGAACTCTTCGAGGCTCTGGGCGGCGAGGCGCCTGACTTCATCGTCGTGCCGACATCGGCCTGCGGCCATGTCCGCGGCATCTTCAAGGGATTCCGCGAGCTTCGCGCCGCGGGCTTCATAACGCGGCTCCCGCGCATGGTCATCGCCCAGGCCGCGGCCAACAGCCCCGTGGCGAGCGCCATGAAGAAGGGGAGCCGGGAAATAGTGCCGTTCAGGAATTTCACGACCATCGCCGAAGCCCTGAGCTCGGGAAGGCCGCCGGGGGGCGAGGAAATCCTCGACAAGGCGCTGGAATTCGGCTGGCTCGCCGAGGACGCGACGGAAGAGGAAATACTGGAATCGCAGGCGCTCTACGCCCGATCAGGCTTCTTTGTCGAGCCCGGCACGGCCACAACCCTCCCTGCCTTGCGCAAACTGGCGGCCTCGGGCGCTATCCAGCCCCAGACGCGCGTCGTCGTGATGCTCACAGGGTCGGGCATGAAGGATATCGAAGTCCTTGGCCGGCAGGAGATGAAGATCGTCGATTGTTCTTCGGAGAGCCTTGAAGCCACCGTCGGCGGCCTTATCGAGCCTTCCGCCTGAATCCGGCGAGGATGATCGCCGCCGCGAGGGACAGGCTCGCTCCGAGGGCGAAGGGCGCCACAGGCCCGAAAGCGCTCCACAGAAGGCCCGCTATGAGGCTCGCCGGGAAGAGGGCTATGCCCACGATGGTCGATTGCAGACCGAGCATCGTCCCTTTCAGCTCACTGGGCGCTATCTCGGCTATGTAGGCTCGCTCGACACCCGCCGTCATCGCCGTGAAGAGGCCATAGAGGGCGAAGGCTCCGATGATGACAGCCTTGTTGGGCGCCCAGGCGAAGGCCCCGTACACGATCGCGAAGATGACATAGCCGCCCACGAGGATGCGCTTTCGCCCCAGCCTGTCCGACATCCTCCCCAACGGGATCGCGAGAAGGGACGATACAGCGTTGTAGAGGAAATAGAGCAGAACGACCGTCGCTCCATCGAATCCCACATTCTGCGCCCTCAGGAGAAGAAAGGCATTCGAGGAGTTCCCCAGCGTGAACAGAAAGACGACGACGAGATAGAGCTTGAGCCGCGCGTCGAGGTTCTTGATGCCCTTGAACACGTGGAGAGGCGCTTTGGACTCGCGAGGTTTTCCCGTCTCTTTGATGAAGATGAACATGAAGAGCGAAAGTACGGCCGGGATGCTGGACAGGAGAAATATGCGCTTGTAATCGTAATTCCCTTTCCCTGCGCTCATTATAAAGTACGCGGCGAGGATGCCCGCCGCCGAACCCGCCATGTCGAGCGCCTTGTGCAGACCGAACGAGTGGCCCAGTTTCGTCGAATCGCTGCTTTCGCTGACGAGGACGTCCCGGGGCGTCGTTCGGACGCCCTTGCCGAAGCGGTCTATCACCCTCGCCCCGAGGATGCCCATCCAGGAGCCTGCGAGGATGAGGGCGAGCTTGTAGACGAGACCCGTGGCATAGCCGAAAAAGGCTATAGGCTTTTTCTTCCTGTACTTGTCGGTGGCGTAACCCGAAAACACCTTCAGGAGGCTCGCGAGGCTCTCGGCGATGCCTTCGATCAGGCCGACCAGGGCTGGCGTCGCCCCGAAGACCGTCGTCAGATAGAGAGGGATGAGGGGATACACCATCTCCGCGCTCAGGTCGGCGAAAAAGCTCACGAGGCCAATAAAAATCACGTTACTCATTTTTTCCCTTATTTTCGGCTATCCTAAACCGCAGAATCCTTCGTATGAGGTCTTCAGGCAGGGCTTTGTCGATGGGGAACTGGATGGCTCCCTTGGAATTCTTGTAGGCGTCTAGCTCGGCCTTGAATGCCTCGATGCCGCTGGGCATAGGATAGAAACCGATATGACTCGCGTAGCCGGCAAAATATACCAGATTTCCCGAGAGTACATAAGCGGGCATCCTGTAGGAGATTTTTTCCTTAGCTTCCGGAGCCTCCTCTCTTATGATTCTTCTCATGGTCTCGAGCTTTTCGCGGATTTGTCCCGAAAAATCCTGAATATAGAGGTCGACCGCGTTCGGTTGGGCGCTTCCCCCAGCCTCGCATGGCGCAAGATCGCCGGTTGTTGCCGCTTTCATTGTGCCCTGTAGAAGAAGGCGCCGATGATCAGGGCCGACGGGGCCTGGCCAACAAGTTGGGAAGGCGCTCATGCGCCACCTCCATAGCTCTCCAGCACGTCATCGAAGTATTCCTTGCTCAGGAAAGCGCCATTCTTGAGAAGCTTCTTGTCCAACACGTAGCCGCGGAGGGCGAAATTCCTTAGAACGCCGCTAGCCCATGGGCTGAACTGAATGGCGTCGAGATTGTAAAAAAGAGATGTATACTCTTTGCCATCCTCGGCAGTATGTCGGAAATCCCGACATACTGAGACCCGGACTTCGATGCCGTTTTCTCCGGCTTGCCGAGTGAAAATCAGGAACTCGGAAGCGCTGTTTCGAATTTGAAGCTTTGTCCCGCTCAAGCCAACCTCCGGCATTCAACCAGTTCATAATACTACCTCATCGCGGCATGCCAGCGCTCCAGGATGGCGTCGATTTCGGCGTTCATGCCGGCGTCCGGCATCTTCAGCTCGGGATGGGCGTCGTACCAGGCGAGGGAGCGGCGTATGCCTTCGGCGAACCGCGTTTTCGGGGCGAACTCGGGGACGAAGCGCCGTATCTTGGCGTTGTCGAAGATGACGGAGACAGCCTTGTCGCCGAGGAGGCCTGCGCCGCGTTCGGGGTTGACGCGGGCGATGAAGTCGGAGGGGATGCGGACCAGCCGGGGCGCGACGCCCAAGGCCTCGCCGATGATCATATGGATAGCCTCCCAGGTGAGCTGCTCGTCGGAGGTTATATGGAAGGCTTCCGAGAGGGCGGCTGGATTGCCGAGGAGGCCTACAAGACCCACGGCGAAATCCGAGGCGTGGGTGAGGGTCCACAGCGACTGCCCGTCACCGGGGAGGATCAGCTCCTTGCCCTCCATGATGCGCCAGGCAGTGCCCCAACTGGCCGACTTGAAGTAGCCGGGGATCCAGCCGTCGTCGTAGGTGTGGGAGGGACGGACTATCGTCCAAGGGAAAGCGGCGGCTCCAGCCTTGGCCCGCCCCCTATCCTTGGCGTTTTCGGTTAGAACCCGCTCGCAGTCGGCTTTCAGCCTTGAATACTCCCAGAATGGATTCTCGAGGGGCGTCTCCTCCGTGATATGGGGAGTGAGCGAGGGCTTCTTGTAGGCCGAGCAGGAGGAAATGAGGACGTACTGGCCTGTCCTGCCGCCGAAGAGTTCCATGTCGGCTTCCACGTGTTCGGGTCTGAAGGCGAGGAATTGGACGATGGCGTCGAAGGTAAGGTTATCGATGGCGGCCTTGACCGCGCCTTTGTCCCTGATGTCGGCCTTGAGCAGCTTTACGCCCGGTTTTTCCTTTTCCGGCCGGCTTCCCCTGTTGAGATGGAAGACTTCATAGCCTTTTCCCATGGCTTCGTCGGTGCAGGCGGCTGAGATGTTGCCTGTACCCCCTATGATAAGCACGCGCATGTCGTCACCTCACTGAAATAAAATTTTGCTTGACACCTGACGTCTTACAACGTAAGATTATTGAACCAAGGACGATCTGTCAAGAAAAATCGCCCGACGAGGAGACCCAAGG
>JBAQLW010000382.1:0-7139 GCA_049302175.1 Rectinemataceae bacterium | reverse complement strand
ACCGCCCAGCGACTCGCTGGCCTTCCGCTGTTCTCCGGGGCGGGTTTCAGAATCCTTATCTTCGTACTTGTTTATCTTCTGTTCTACGTCTGGCTCGCGGCCATGGCCAAACGGAGCGAGGGCAGGCTGAATCGGTCCGAAATTGGACTTGCGGAGGCACCATCTTCATCCTCAAACGCTTTGCCGATTTCGAGCGCCTCGAGTGCGCTTAAACCGGCGAGGGGAGCGGTTTTCTTCGGCGCCTCGGTCGCGATTCTCGTCATCGTCATCCTCGCAGTCTCGCTGACCCGCACCTTCGCCGACTATTCCATGCCCATCATAGCCCTCATCTTCCTCATCGCCGGGTTCGGATCGGGGCTCGCCGCGAAGCTGTCCACGAGGGACACGCTGAGAGCCTTCGGCTCAGGCATCGTCGGCATCCTTCCAGGGGTCGCCCTCATTCTCATGGCTATGGCCGTCAAGCATATCATCCTGTCAGGCGGCATTATGGACACGATCCTCTTTGAAGCTTCCTCTGTTATCGGCAGATCGAGCGGTTACGGCGCGGCAGTCCTCATCTACCTCTTTACCCTGGGCATGAATTTCTTTATCGGTTCGGCCACTGCCAAAGCCTTCCTCCTGATGCCCATTCTCGCGCCCCTGGCCGACCTCGCCGGTCTGTCGCGCCAACTCGCCGTTCAGGCTTTCGCCTTTGGCGACGGCTTTTCAAACATGATCTACCCGACGAACGCCGTACTCCTCATCGCTCTCGGTGTTGCCGGCCTTTCCTGGCCGGAATGGTTCAGAAAAACCTGGCTCCTCCAGGTCGCCGTCCTCTTTCTTACTACGGGGCTTCTTCTCCTCGGGGTGATGGTGGGCTTCGCCTGAGATAGGATATACTGCGGCCATGTCGGAATTCGTCCACCTCCACAGCCATACTGACTTTTCCCTTCTCGACGGCGCGGCGCCCGTCAAGGAACTTGTCGCCACAGCCAAACGCTACGGCATGCCTGGTCTGGCGATCACCGACCACGGCAGTCTCTTCGGCGCCCTCAGCTTCAACAAGGCCTGCAGGGAAGAAGGCGTCAACCCCATCATTGGCTGCGAATTCTACGTGGCGGGGAGCTCCCGCAAGGAAAAGGCGGGCACGGAGAGCGGCAACAAATACTGGCACTTCATACTTCTGGCTGAAAACAAGGAAGGCTACAAGAACCTGCTCAAGCTCTCATCCCTCTCATATACCGAGGGATTCTATTACAAGCCGCGCATCGATGACGAAATTCTCGCGCAGTACTCACGCGGACTTATCGCTTCCAGTGCCTGCATCGCAGGACAAATCCCTTCCCTGATCCTGGCTGGCAAGAAGGATGCGGCTGAAAAGAAGGCACTCTATTACAGGGAACTCTTTGGACACGATCGGTTCTACCTGGAACTCCAGGACCATGGGCTTGAGGAGCAGAAGCTCGTCAACCGCGAGCTTGTGGCGATTTCGAAGCGGCATGGCTTGCCCCTCGTGGCCACGAACGATCTGCATTATATCAACCAGGAGGATGCCGTAGCTCAGGACATCCTTCTCTGTGTCGGGACGAACCGCAAGCGCAACGATCCCGGCCGCATGCGATTCCCGAACAACCATTTCTACCTGAAAACGGCCGACGAAATGGCAGCGCTCTTTCATGAGACGCCCGAGGCCCTCGCGAATACCCTGAAGATCAATGAAATGGTCAAGCTCAAAATCGATTTTCCCGGGCCTATGCTGCCCGATTACGTCATACCGCCGGAATACGAATCGCCCGAAGACTATCTGCGCCATCTTACCCATGAAGGCCTGGCCCGACGCTATCCCAATGCAGACGATGCCGTGCGGGAACGCGCGGAATACGAACTCGACGTCATCATCAAGATGGGCTTCACCGGCTATTACCTGATAGTCTGGGACTTCATCGACTGGGCCAAGCGGCACGACATCCCCGTCGGGCCGGGCCGCGGTTCGGGCGCCGGATCCATCGTCGCTTACGCCCTGCGCATCACCGACATCGATCCCCTGAAATACGACCTTCTCTTCGAGCGCTTTCTCAACCCGGAGCGCGTTTCGATGCCCGACTTCGACGTGGACTTCTGTTTTGAGCGGCGCGGCGAGGTGATCGACTATGTGACGAAGAAATACGGTGTGGACAGAGTGGGGCAGATCATCACCTTCGGCACGCTCAAGGCCAAGGCCGTCATCAAGGACGTGGCGCGCGCCCTCGACATATCCTTCGAGGACGCCAACAATATCGCCAAGCTCATCCCCGAAGATCCCCATATGACGCTCGAGACGGCCTTCGAGATGGAGCCAAAGCTGCGCGACCTGGCAGAGGATCCGCGCTACCAGGAGCTCTTCAAGATCGGTCTCAGGCTCGAGAATCTGCACAGGCACAGTTCGATCCACGCCGCCGGCATCGTCATCGGAAAATCGGAACTCACGGATTTCGTGCCCCTCTACAAGGATCCCAAGACCGGCAATATCTCCACCCAGTACACAATGGATTATCTGGAGAACTGCGGCCTCGTGAAGATGGACTTTCTCGGGCTCAAGACACTCACCCTCATCAAGAATACCCTCGATCTCATCAGGAAGAGTGGCATCGAACTGAAGGAGGAGGATATCCCCGAGGACGACAGGAAGACCTTCCAGCTTCTCGGCGAAGGCAGGAGCACCTCGATCTTCCAGTTTGAATCTTCAGGCATGCAGAACATCCTCAAGCGCGCCAAGCCCAACACGATCGAGGATCTGATCGCCTTGAACGCCCTGTATCGTCCGGGGCCCATGGACTTCATCGACAAGTTCATCGACTCGAAAAACGGCAGGATCCCCATCACCTATCCCCACCCATCCCTCGAGAAGTACCTCAAGGGAACCTATGGCGTCATCGTCTACCAGGAGCAGGTCATGCAGGCCGCCCAGGAAGTGGCGGGGTATTCGCTCGGGCGAGCGGACCTCCTCAGAAGGGCCATGGGAAAGAAAAAACCCGAGATATTGGCCAAGGAGCGCGCTCCCTTCATCGAAGGTGCCCTGAAGCGGGGCTACAGGAAGGAGGAAGCGGAGGACATCTTCGATATCCTCACTCCCTTCGCCGGCTACGGCTTCAACAAATCCCACGCCGCGGCCTACTCTGTCGTGGCGTACCGCACTGCCTACCTGAAGGCCAACTATCCCGCGGAATTCATGGCGGCCAACCTCACCAACGAAATCAACAACACCGACAAGCTCACCCAGTACATAAGCGAAGCGCGGACCATGGGGCGCAAGGTGCTCGCTCCCGATGTCAACTTTTCCGAAGCCAAGTTCAGCGTCGAACAGGGCGAGATCGTCTACGGCCTCCTGGGCATAAAGGGAGTGGGGGAGGGAGTCGCCCTCGCTATCGTCGAGGAGAGGCGCGCCAACGGTCCCTTCACCAGCTTCGTCGACTTCCTCACGCGCATGTTCCCCGCCGGTCTCAACAAGAAAATTCTGGAGTCCCTCATCCACGCCGGCTGTTTCGATTCCCTGGGATGCAAACGCAAGGAGCTCATGCTCAACCTCGAAAGGATTCTGGACTACGTCGCGGCCAAGCTTGAGCACGAATCCTCCCGCCAGGGCAGCCTCTTCGATGCGGGGGACGAGTCTGTCTTCCCTCCCTTCGCCATGGAACCCAGCGAGGAATACGGGCGGCAGGAGATGCTCGACTTCGAGAAAGCCCTCCTCGGTTTCTATTTCACGGGCCACCCGATGGACGATTACAGGCAGATATGGGAACGCTCCTCTACCCTCGACCTGGGCCACCCTGAACACGGCACCCAGGACAAGGAGTACATCGTCGTCGCCATGATGATGGAATTCCGCGAGATAATCACCAAAGCCGGCAGGAAAATGGCCTTCGGACTCCTGGAGGACTATTCCGGCTCCATCGAAATCGTGGTCTTCCCCGACACTCTGGAACTGCTCCGCTCAAAGCTCATGACCGACAGGGTGTACTGTGTGAAGGGAATCTTCGACGCTTCGCGAGGCAAGCCCTCTCTCCAGGTAATGGAACTCCTCGATCCATCCACGCTCAAGGAACGATCATGGAGGGAGATCCATCTTCGCCTGGCTCCGGATGACAGCGAAACCCGCTACAGCGAGGAGAGCGTCATCCCTCTGCGCGACGCGATATACTCCCTGCCGGGCGCCTGCGCCCTAATTTTTCATATCCCCCTAAAGGAAGGCGGTGAAGCCATCGTTCGCGCCGGCGTCCATATTTCCTGTTCGGCTCTGGACAGGGACGTCGAATATCTTAAGAGTCAGCCCCTCGTGGCTGAAGTCTGGCGGGATTGAGGTAGTGCCATGGAAGTGAAGATACTCGGTACGGGTGGTTTCGAGAACGATGGCTTGCCTTTCAATGCCTTTCTCATAGATGGACATGTCCTCGTCGAGACGCCGCCCGACATCCTCCAGTCCCTGAAGCGCGAGAATGTCCCCCTGGATGTAATCGACACCATTATAATCACGCACTTTCACGGCGACCATTGTTTCGGCCTCCCTTTCCTGCTCTTCAATCTCTATCTTCTGCGCGGAGGGGAAGCTGTGAAGCCCCTGCTGCTCATGGCACCTCAGGGTATCCAGGCTGCCTTGAAGAGCCTGTTGAGCCTTGCCATCTCTCCCGATCATCCGTACCTGGCATGGAGCCTTTCGGCCCTCGACATCGTGGAGATGGATGAAGAAAGACGGGTGAAGGCCGCGGGGGGATTGTGGTTCGAGTTTTTCAGGGCCGACCACACGCCTCTCACCTATTCGATCATCGCCGGAACGGATGATGAACCCGATCCCGTATTCATCGCCACATCGGATACACGCTGGGGCGACAGACTCGCGGCTCTCCTCGCCCGGGGCGGGCGCCTCGTTCTCTGCGACTCAGGCGACGGCAATGTCCACCTGGGCCCCGAAGACATCGAAACCCGCGTGATGCCTCTTCTGGCTCCAGGCTCGCGTCTTGTGGCCACCCACTACAAGGAAGAACCGAAACGCGACGGGAAGATCCTCTTTGCCTCGAACGGCGATATATACAGGATATGAGAACCTAGGTCCGACGCAGCAGGATCCACTCACTCAGCTTGTCCCAGTCCTGGAAGGTGAAATCCGCCTCGGCGCGCTTTCTTCTTGAGAAGAGGGCTGTCTGCATGCCGGCGGCCCTGGCTCCCAGGATATCGTATTCATGTTTGTTGCCCACGTAGATGATGGACTCCGGCGGCGTCGAAAGGGCTTGCGCGAGGGCCGTGAAGGGTCGCGGATCGGGTTTGAGGGCGCCAAAATCCTCCGAACATAGCATCGAATCGAAATAGCCGTCCAAACCCAAGAGACCGATCTTCTTCACCGGAGGGAGGTCGGAGAGGAGCCCGAGCCTCAGGTCGGCTTTGCGAAGGCTGCCGAGGCAGGCGACGGCGCCCTTGAAAGGCCTGATGAGGCTGAAGCGCTTTTCGATCACCGTGTAAATGGTTGTGTCGATGGCCAGAGCCACTGTTTCGGGATCGGCGCCAAGGCTTTTGGCTATGATCGAGGCCTGGCGCGCCTTGAATGAAACCGACAGGTCGGCCTCAGCCGAAAACTTCCTCGAACGCATAGCCCTGCGCGCGGCTGAATATGCCTGGAGCAGTCGAGGATGTCGAATGCCTATATCGGCCGAAATCGCGTACATCAGCCATGCGGGGTAGAGGGTACCGTCAAGATCGAAGCCAACCGCTTTTATGCCCACCTTAGTGTAGTACCGTACCGGTTCCGTTTTGTCCAGCCGAAGCGTGGCGGGGAAAGGGCGGCAATGTGGGCAGCCCTCTCCCTGCCGCCGCTTTCAGTACTTTCGCGCGGCATAACCCGTATGCAGAAGTTCGTGTGACAGATGTCCGGCCGGTTTTCCTAGGAATCCCTCGTAAAGCGCCTTTACTTCGGGGTTCTGATGCGACTTCCGCGAAGGAAGCCTGAGGTCTTCGGCATAGAGGGAGCTGTTTCTCGCCAGCTTCTTATCCATGTCGGGAAGAACAGGCTGACCGCCTCCTCCTATGCATCCGCCCGGGCATGACATCACCTCGATAAAGTGGTAGGAGCTTTTACCCGCGGCCATTTCGTCCAGTATGACACGGGCGTTCTTCAGGCCGTGCGCCACGGCAACCCGCACATTCATGCCGGCGACGGGCACTTCGGCTGTCTTGATGCCCTTCAGTCCGCGGACGGGTGTGAAATCCGTCTGGGGCAGGGGCTTGCCTTCCAGTATCTCATAGACTGTGCGCAGGGCCGCTTCCATGACGCCGCCCGTCGTGCCGAATATCGTCGCCGCTCCGGTCGAGGCACCGAGAGGGCTGTCGAACTCTTCCTCGGGCAGGGAAGCCATATCGATGCCAGAGAGACGTATCATCCGCGCCAGCTCTCTGGTCGTGAGCGCCCAGTCGACATCCTGGTAGCGGCTTCCAGCCCTGGCTTTTTCGCCGCCCTTTTCCTCGCCCATGACGGCGGTTTCTTTTTTCGCCTTTTCCGCCCACCACTGCCAGGCGGAATCCATATCCTTTCGCTTCGTCTCACCTTTTTTGGCTGTACAGGGCATGATTGAAACGACTCGCATCGATGCTGGATCGATGCCCGACTTTTCGGCATAATAGGTTTTCGCTACAGCCCCGAACATCTGCTGAGGACTCTTGCAGGTGGAAAGATGGCCGAGAAGGCTGGGGTAGAAGGTTTCTATAAAATTTATCCAACCTGGCGAGCAGGAAGTGATCATCGGCAGGGTTCCTCCGCCCTGGATCCTGTTGATGAGTTCGGTGCCTTCCTCCATGATAGTGAGATCGGCGGTGAACTGAGTGTCGAATACCTTGGAGAAGCCCAGCCGCCGCAGCGCGGCCACCATCTTTCCCGTTACGAGACTTCCCGGAGCCATTCCCAGAGCCTCGCCCAGTGAGGCGCGGATGGCCGGGGCCGTCTGCACAACCATGGTGATGCCCGAAGCGCCGAGGGCAGCCATCACTTCCTGTGACTGGTCTTTCTCGGCGATTGCCGCGGTGGGGCAGACCACCGAGCATTGCCCGCACTGGACGCAGGGACTGTTCGCAAGCCCCTTATCCATGAAAGTCGTAACCCGCGTTCGCGCTCCTCGGCCCGAGAAGGCGATGGCATGCAC
>JBAQLW010000381.1:0-6634 GCA_049302175.1 Rectinemataceae bacterium | reverse complement strand
GTATTCAGCTATTGACAAAGAAGAGCCGCCTGTATATTACTTGTTACACTTATGGTACACACGTCGCAGGTAGTCGTCATTATTATTTCCTCCATTATTCTTTCCATGGGGAAGATGAAGGAAGAATAGACTGCCTGTCGCACAGCGACAAAAAGGCCGTTCTTCCTTCGGGAAGAGCGGCCTTTTTTTATCGCAAAGGAGCCGAAAGGTGACGAGAAGCGGAGCCGAAATGATCGTCGAAGCCCTTCGACGGGAAAAAGTCGATACGGTGTTCGGATACCCGGGGGGCACGGTGATCCCCATTTTTGACGCTCTCTACGATGCCTCCGACATTCGCCTCGTCCTCGTGAGGCACGAACAGGCCGCCGTCCACGCCGCAGACGGCTATGCGAGGGCTACGGGCAAGGTAGGGGTCTGCATCGTGACGAGCGGGCCTGGAGCCACCAATACCGTCACCGGCCTCGCCACGGCGCGATTCGACTCCGTGCCTCTCGTCTGCATCACCGGCCAGGTGTTGAGGGCTATGATTGGAGCCGACGCCTTCCAGGAGGCCGACACGATCGGAATAACCCAGCCCGTGACAAAGCACAACTATCTCGTCATGAAGCGCGCCAACCTCGGAACTGTGCTCAGGCAGTCCTTCCATATAGCGGCGAGCGGACGCCCCGGGCCTGTTGTCATCGACGTGCCCAAGGATCTGCAGCTCGAAACCCTCGACGACGAATATCCGGAGGCCGTGGCGATCCGCGGCTACCAGCCCGCGAGCCGCGCGCCACGGGAGCAGGTGGAAGCCCTCGCTGCGGCGATCGAACAGGCCAGGCGGCCGCTTATCTTGGTCGGCGGGGGGATGGTTATAGCCGAAGCCGCCGGAGTCCTTGGCAGCATCCTTACCGCCACAGGCATCCCCGTCGTCACCTCCTTGATGGGAATCGGTGTGGTCGGGTCCTCCCATCCCCTCAACCTGGGCATGATAGGCATGCACGGCAGCATTGAAGCCAATAAAGCTCTCACCGCCTGTGACCTCCTCGTGGGTCTGGGCGTGCGCTTCGACGACAGGGCGACGGGCAGTACGGCCCGATTCGCCCCTGGGGCGAAAATAGCCCATGTGGACATAGACCCTACATCCATCGGGCGCAACCTTCGCGTCGACATCCCCGTTGTCGGCGACCTCTCTCTAGTTCTCGAGGAGCTCGCACCCCTCCTGCGTTCGAAAGCAGCGCTTGAATGGATCGAGGAGATCGAGGGATTCCGACGCTTTGCCAGGGGCTTCGAAAGCCGTCTCGAAGGTGATGCCGGCGATCTCGGGAGAGCCGCCGGCGGGCTGCCTTCGCCCAAGGGGATCCTTTCCCTCGTCAACGAACTCCTCCCCGAAGCGATCGTCGCAACCGAGGTTGGGCAGAACCAGATGTGGGCAGCCCAATTTCTCGCCTTCGGCCGTCCCCGACGCTGGCTGACATCGGGCGGCCTGGGCACGATGGGCTATGGCTTCCCGGCTGGTGTCGGCGCCCAGGCCGCCTTCCCTGGCGAAAGAGTCGTCGTCATCGCGGGGGACGGTTCATTCCAGATGAACATCCAGGAACTGGCTACCTGCGTTCAGGAAGGCCTGCCCCTCATCGTCGTCGTCATGAACAATGGCTATCTCGGCATGGTAAGGCAATGGCAGGAGCTGTTCTTCGAAAGGCGCTATTCGTCCGTCTGCCTTCAGTCTCGCAGAGGCTGCGACAGGGGCTGCGGCAAGGAAGGTCCGGCGCCTGGCGAAGGCTCATTAGGCGGATCCGCGGCGCGCAAAACCTGCCCGCCCTATTCTCCAGACTTCGCGGCGATCGCCAGGGCTTACGGCGCATTGGGATACAACGCCGCCACTTTGGAGGAATTCCGCGATGCCCTCAGCGACGCGATAGATGCACGACGTCCCGCCGTCATCGATTGCGCCATTGGAAGAGAAGAGAACGTTTGGCCCATCGTCGCCCCCGGAAAGGGGAACGACGAAATGATATACAAGGGGGTACCGGTATGAAGCATGTTCTGTCGCTCATTGTCGAGAATCATGAAGGCGTTCTTTCGCGCATCGCGCGGCTGTTCGACGGCAGGGAATACAGACTCGAGAGCCTTATGACATCAGCCGCGGACGAACCCGAAACGAGCCGCATGACCCTTGTCGTAAGCGGTGCCGTGGCGGCGGTCGAAAAAGTGGAAAAGCAGCTGTGCAAGATGATCGACGTCATCGAAGTGAACGTCATATACGACGTCCCTGCCGCCTGAGAGAAGGTTTCTATGCCCGCGTTTCCCTGACGAAATCTTTCACGGCCTCTTCGATCATGTCGCGTATGCGGCGCGTTTCTTCCATTTTTTCCGCATCGCTTCCCGCGAGAGCGGAAGGGTCGGGAAATGGCCAGTGCA
The DNA here is from genome assembly GCA_049302175.1 of Rectinemataceae bacterium. Taxonomy (GTDB): domain Bacteria; phylum Spirochaetota; class Spirochaetia; order Treponematales; family Rectinemataceae; genus CAYXUF01. Next base: position 4,234 of record JBAQLW010000381.1, on the reverse strand, counting down.
GTTTTCTGTGCTGGCCAGGGAATATCGGGCAGCGTTCGGCCGCTTCCTTGGAACATACGGTGACGACCACGTCGTAGCGCCGGCCTTCTGCGGCGAAATCGAAGACGTTTTTAGTAACGTTGTGCGATATATCAATTCCTATTTCAGACATCAAGCGCACAACGTAAGGATTTAGTTTCCCCGGTTCGAGCCCGGCGCTCTCCGCCTCGAATTTTCCCTCGCCATACTTTTTAAGAAACGCTTCAGCCATCTGGCTGCGCGCGGAATTGTGCACGCAGAGAAAAAGTACCCTCGTCATACCACCTCCTGCAATCCGGAGCAGCTTCAGCAGCAGCCCTTCTCTTCCGTCGAATTCCGCTTCGCTTCGAAAAACATCCTGAGGTTTTCAGGAAGGCTTTCGAGCCGCGGAACGGCGAGCGGCGGCCGCTCGTCGAGATGAACCATGGCGTCCATGATCGCTTCCACAATGAGGGGCAGGGGAGCTGTACAGTACGTTTCGCCGCGATAGACCCATTCCCTGCAATCCACTGAACCTGTCGAGCCGATGAGATCGCCGCAGGTTTCGCAGACAGACTCGCGCAGCTCTCCCGCGATGTCCCTTCCATTGAGGCGAATGGTCGGCGAGCTGAGGAGGCCTGCCTCGAGGGCCTGCGCAGCGCTCGTCAGCACGCGGGGGCGGTAGTCGAAACCTATGCCCAGAGCCTCGGCGACCGGCTTCAGCAATTTCATGGCCGACTCCAGTTGGCCTGCCGTAGGTACGCAGCGCGCGCAGGACGACAGGTCGATGGCAAGGAGATCGATGTAAAGGATGCGTGCGGGGGAAACGGCAGGTTTAGTAAAGGAGGCGTTGGGTGCGGCGACAGGGGTGAATCTCATCGAGGTTTTCCTTTTCCGGGAGCCTGCTCCACGGCTTCGGCCGGAAACCAATGCCTTGTGCGTTTCGCTATAGAGACGAGATGGAGCATGACCGGCACCTCGGTGAGGACGCCCACCGTGGTGGCGAGGGCGGCGCCCGACGATAATCCGAAGAGGCTGATGGCGACGGCGACTGCCAGTTCGAAGAAATTGGATGCCCCGATCATGCCGGCGGGCGCCGCGACGGCGTAGGGCACCTTCCACAGCCTCGCCCAGCCATAGCCGATCCAGAAGATCAGATATGTCTGCAGGACGAGGGGCACCGCGATGAGGAGTATCGTCAACGGGTGTGAGAGTATCGTCTCGCCCTGGAAGGAGAAGAGGATGACGAGAGTGGCGAGAAGCCCAGTTATCGTCACGCCGTCGAATTTTTTGCAGAACACGGTCTCGAACCACTCGAGGCCCCGGCGCTTCACGAGGTAATGCCGGGTCAGATAGCCGAGACTCAAGGGAATGACCACGAAGAGGACAACCGAGAGAATGAGGGTGTCGAGGGGGACATGGACGTTAGAGATTCCGAGGAGGAAGGAGACGATGGGCACGAAGGCGACGAGAATGACAAGGTCGTTGATCGCCACCTGGATGACGGTGTAGGCGGGATCCCCGTCCGAAAGGTAGGACCAGACGAAGACCATGGCCGTGCAGGGCGCGGCGCCCAGCAGGACTGCTCCGGCTATGTATTCGGTCGAGGCGTCGGCGGGGATCAGTCCCTTGAAGATCACTTTCAGGAAGAGCCAGGCTATGGCGTACATGGTGAAGGGCTTTATGAGCCAGTTGACGACGAGGGTTATGGCGAGGCCCTTGGGCTTGCGCCCGGCGTTCCTGATGCTCTGGAAGTCGACCTTCAGCATCATCGGATAGATCATCAGCCAGATGAGGACGGCGACGGGGATCGAGACGTGGGCGTACTCGAGCTTGTTGAGAAAGGCAGGAACGCCGGGCAGGAGTCGCCCGATGGCGACACCGGTCACGATGCAGAGGAATACCCACAGCGAAAGGTACTTCTGGAAAAAGCCGATCCGCTTTTCCGCCATAGTCGCTCCTTGAAAGTTTAAATCAGGCATCGCGTTTTTCGCGATATATTGGCATTTTTACCAAATCTTTCCCACCTGTCAAGCGCGGCGCATTGACATGACGCCGATTTTTGGCGAAAATGCCAAACATAATGATGCCGTACGATGGAAAACTTGCCGATCTTGCCTCTCACGAGCGTCGCGTGGAAGTCTTCAAGGCCCTCGCCCACTCGTCGCGGCTCTATATCGTCACGAGGCTCGCGGAAGGCGAACTGGGCGTGAGCGATCTCACGCGGGAGATCGGCTCCGACATCTCGACCGTGTCGAAGCATCTGGCAGTTCTTCGCAACGCCGGACTGATCGTCGACCGACGCGAAGGTCAAGCTGTCCTCTACTCTCTCGCCTGCCCCTGCGTCCTCGAATTCCTGCACTGCATCGACGCCATCGCCCCCTTCGACGAGACGGGCGCGAGGCGGGGCAGCGTCTGCCCGACGCGCTGATCGCGCGCTCCAAAAAACGCACAAGGAAGGTTCACATGAAAATTCAGATACTAGGATCGGGCTGCGCCAAATGCAAGCTTCTCGAACAGCACGCGCGCGAGGCCGTCGCCGAACTCGGCATACAGGCGGAGATCGAGAAGGTGTCGGATATCGAAGCCATCATGGCGATGGGCGTGATGATGACGCCTGCCCTGGCGATCGACGGCGTCGTGAAGAGCACGGGGCGCGTGCTCACCAAGGAGCAAGTGGCTTCCTATATAAAAATAAAGCCGAGCGCGTTGAAGCTGTAGCCGATCGCAATGATGCCGAGGGTTACTATGCCGACGAAAGTGGCCAGCAGTTTCGTTTTCAGCACCTTTTTCAGCATGATGATGGAAGGCAGCGACAGGGCCGTCACCGCCATCATGAATGAGAGGATGGTGCCCACGCCGACGCCTTTCGCGTACAGGGCTTCGGCGATCGGAATCGTTCCGAAAATGTCGGCGTACATGGGTATTCCGACGAGGGTCGCCAGCAGCACGGAGAAGGGATTGTCGCCGCCGAGCACCACCTGTATCCATTCGGCCGGAATCCAGTTGTGTATGACCGCCCCGATGCCCACCCCCACGATCACATAGGCCCATACTTTCTGCACGGTTGCCAGGGTTTGCTCCCGGGCATAGAGCAGACGGTCTTTCCGCGTGAGTTCTGGAAGCTCGATATCCGCGCATCCCGCGGCGCAGGATGCGCTGCTCCCTGCGGGGACCTTGAACCGCACCACCGAATCCTCCATGCCGAGCTTGTCGATCAGCATGCCCCCGACCACGGCCAGAACCAGGCCGACGAAGACATAGGCTATGGCGATGCGCGCGCCGAAGACGCTCATCAGCAGGACCAGGGCACCCAGATCCACGAGGGGCGACGAGATAAGGAATGAGAAGGTCACTCCCACGGGGAGTCCCGCGTTGGTGAATCCGATGAAGAGGGGAATGGATGAGCAGCTGCAGAAGGGAGTCAGGGTGCCGAGGAGTGCGCTCGCGATATTGGCGCCTATTCCCTTGAAGCGGCCGAGAATTTTCTTCGTCCTTTCCGGCGGAAAGTGGCTCTGGATATAGGAGATGATGAAGATGAGGAAGGAGAGCAGGAAGAGGATCATTATCGTGTCATAGAGGAAGAACTGCAGGCTCGCCCCGATTCTGCTCCCCAGGTCCAGGCCCAGCGACGCGAGAAGCGATCCGATGAGGGTATTGAGCCATCCCATCCCCAGCAGCTGCTTCTGGAAAAAATCCCATGCTACCTGCATGAACAGCCTCCCGCGATTTCCCGCGCCGCGGACGCGGCGGACGCGGCGGGCGCCGCAGCTGGCGCTTCGACGGATGGCGCCGTGATCCTGGCCAGCACCGCCTTAGCGTGCTCACAGCCCTCGCTGGAGAGCGAATAGTAGGTCCATTTCCCTTCCATCCGGCTGGCGACGATGCCGCTCTCGGAAAGTATCCTCATGTGATGGGACAGGGTGGATTGGGCGATATCCAGCTTTTCGAGCAGGGCGCAGGCGCATTTCTCCCCGGTTTTGAGCTGATCGAGGATGGACATGCGGTTTTCGTCGCAGAAGGCTTTGAATATTCGAGCGTCTTCCTTGTATGATGTATCCACGGGAGTTCTCCATATATCGATAGTTATCGATATGAGAATATAAGCCTCACATCGAATTCTGTCAATATGACGAAGGATATCCCACCCTGCGAGAAGACGATTTCCGGGAGAAGGCTTTAAGGCTTGGCCGCGGTCACATCGGCGTAGACATCGAAGACGCGGTCCAGCATCATG
>JBAQLW010000380.1:0-5782 GCA_049302175.1 Rectinemataceae bacterium | reverse complement strand
CGCCGTTGAGGAAGACGATGAGGTCACGTTCGGATTTGCCGGTGAGCTCGAGGGCGTCGAAGCCCGAAAACTTGAGGAAGGGGCCGAAATAGCCGCCGACGTTGGAATCGATTGGGACGCCCGTCATGGGCGAAAGGCTGACGACAAGACTTTTGCCCGACCCGGGGTAGTTGGTGTTGCCGCAGACGGGGCCCATGGCGATGACGATCTCGTTCTCTGGATCGTCCCACTTGGTCGAGGGTTTTGTGCCATCCCAGAGCAGCCTGAGGCCGAAACCCTTCCCGCCCACGAACTTCTTCTTCATCTCGGCGCTGACGGGTTTTTCTGCGAACCCTAGAGCGCCCACATCGATAGCGAGCGTGCGCATGTTGTAGCCGCGCGCCAGGGGTCTTTTCTCGTAGCGCCATTCGGCGATCTTACGCAGCGTATTCATGGTAAGGCTCATTCGGCTCCCTCCTTCGTCAGGATTTCGAGAGCCCCTTTAGGGCAGGCTTTCGCGCAGGCGTCGCAGGCTATGCACTTGAAGGGCAGGGGATTGCCGGGGAACCAGCGCATCGCGCCGATCGGGCATACGGCCACGCAGGCGAGGCAGCCGACGCATTTTTTCTTGTCGATGACGATAGCGCCGGATTTATTGCGAGCAATGGCTCGCGTCGGGCATTCGTGGACGCAGGCCATGCATTCCTGATCGCAGACCACGAGGTGGTACGCCATCCCCGGCATTTCGTTCACCTGGATGCGGGATTTGGCGGGGTTGTCTTCCTTGAAATAGAGTTTCGAGCAGACCGAGGTGCATGTCATGCAGCCGACGCATTTTTCGTCATAGGTGGCCAGATATTTGATCACGGGGCCGGGTCCTCCTTCTTGCTGAAACAGCCTCAACGCAGGGCTTTAAAGACAGTTGGATCTTTTGAGTATAGTATGGTTTTCCCGATGGGGCAACGAAAATGAGGCGAGGATGCCGGCTGGCATTCTAGAAGATGTTTCTAGAGGATGTGTTCGAGGAACCTGCGGGTGCGCTCTTCGCGGGGGGATGTGAAGAAGGTTTCGGGTGGCGCTTCCTCGACTATCTGGCCTGCGTCCATGAAGATGATGCGGTGGGCTGCTGCCCTGGCGAAGCCCATCTCGTGCGAGACGACGAGCATTGTCATGCCTTCCCTGGCGAGATCGGTCATGACATCGAGAACTTCCTTGATCATTTCGGGGTCGAGGGCGCTCGTCGGCTCGTCGAAGAGCATCACTTTGGGGTTCATGGCGAGGGCGCGCGCTATGGCGACGCGCTGCTGCTGTCCGCCCGAAAGCTGTTCAGGCCAGGCTGTCTCCTTGTCGGAGAGACCTACCTTGGCGAGAAGTTTGCGCGCCATGGCGGTCGCTTCTTCCTTGCCCTGCTTCAGGACGACAGTCGGGGAGAGGATGATATTGCCCAGCACCGTGATGTGGGGAAAAAGGTTGAAGCTCTGGAAAACCATGCCCACTTCCTCGCGGATGTGGCGGATATCGGCGCTAACGTCGGTGACGCTCTCACCGTCGATGGAGATCGAGCCTGAATCGAGGCGCTCGAGGCGGTTGACGGAACGGAGGAGAGTGCTTTTCCCCGAACCCGAGGGGCCGATGATGAGTACGACCTCTCCCTTCCGCACGCTCAAGTCGACGCCGCGGAGGGCCTGGATATCGCCGTTGAAGGTTTTTACGGCAGCCTTTATCTCAATGTACGTTTCCACGATGCCTCAGCTTTTCTTCCATGATAGCGACGAGACGCGAGAAAAAGAGCGTCATCACGAGGTAGATGAGGGCGATGACGGTGTAGCTCTCGAAATACCTGAAAGAAGTGGATGCATATTCGCGTCCGCGCCTCAGAAGGTCGGACACGGCGAGTATGGAGACGAGGGATGAATCCTTCAGGAGCGCGATGAACTCGTTCCCGATTGGAGGAAGGATGATCCTGACCGTCTGGGGGATGATGATCTTGCGCATCGCCATGGATCTAGACATGCCGAGAGCGAGGGCAGCTTCCATCTGTCCCCTGGGAATGGCCTGAATGCCCGCGCGGAAGATTTCGGCCATGTACGCCCCGTAACAGATGGACATGGCGAGGATGGCGGCTGGCGGCCCCTGGAGTCTCAAAAGGGGGCCGAGGGCATAATATATATAGAAGAGTTGGACAAGAAGGGGGATACCGCGGATGATCTCGACATAGATCGTCGCGATCCGATTGATAGCCTTGTTCTGGGAGACGCGCCCGAGGCCGGCGAAGAGGCCGATGATGAGGGCGAAGAAGATGGAGATCAAGGTGACGGAAAAAGTGGCGATGAGGCCGTCGGGCACGAAGGAAAGGATGCGCAGATAGGGATTGGGGCTGATCAGGGGCAAGGCGATTAGAAGTCCGACGGCGCCGAAAAAGGCTATGTTCCAGGCGGAAAGCATGCCCCCCTCATCCTTTGAGGGGATGAGGGAGCCGTCGGTGACATTGATCGTCGTGTGGAGGGGGTTTTTATGCTCACCCCCTCCTGGCAGCGGAGTGCCTTTCCTCATGCTATTTTAGCCACTTCGCCGTCAACTCGTCGAGCTTGCCTGATTCCTTCACTTTGGCGAGGCCATCGTTGAAGAGCTTAAGGGTTTTCTCGTCGCCTTTCTTGAAGGCGAAACCGAGCCACTCGTCAGTGAAGGGCGTGCCGACGATCATCAGTTTTTCCTTGTAGTCGGGATTCTGGAGCGCAAAGTTGGCGGCGATGGGGGAATCGGCCACGACGCCGTCGATGTTGCCGTTGGTGAGGTCCTGATAGGCGAGGCCGATTTCATCATAGGTCTTCAGCTCGACGCCGGCGACCTTGCCGATCTCGATGACGCCCGTGGTGCCGATCTGTCCGCCCACTTTCTTGCCGACGAGGTCGGCGAGAGTGGTGACTCCGGTGGTTTCCTTGCGCACGACGAGAACCTGGCCCGCGTTGACGTAGGGCTCAGAGAAGTCCATCGTGGCCTTGCGCTCTTCGGTGATGGTGACGGAAGAAGCGATGGCATTGTAATTGCCCGCGGCGAGTCCGGCGAAGATGCCGTCCCATGCGGTGTTCTTGATTTCGACTTCGAAGCCGGCAGCCTTGGCCACCTCGTTGACGAGGTCGATATCGAAGCCCACGACGTTCTTGTTCTCGTCGACAAACTCCATGGGAGGCCAGGTGGCGTCGGAGGCGACGACGATTTTGGTGGATTTCTTGGCGCAGGACGAGAGGGTCGCCGAGCCGGCGACGACTATGGCCGCGAGAAGAATAAAGGCAATCGTGGATGACCAGGATCTCTTCATTGCATGCTCCTTGTTTGCGATCTGGATGTGTACGAGAATTATTATCTGGAGGATATGTTAATCAACATTCAGTGTCAAGATTGAAGTATGGATATGCATGACGTGGAAGCGTTCATTCTGCATATTTATACGGAGCGCTCGCCATCGATCTGCCAAAGAGGGGGTTTCGTCGAGCCGGCATCGCGCTTGCTTGAAATTTCTGCGGCTGATAGGATTCAAGGATGAAGGTAACCGTGAACCTGGAAGATGAGGAGTTCGCCGAGACCGCGCTCAGCGTCTCCGAAATCATGCTCAGAAAGCGATTCACGTTTCCCCATATAATCACACGGCTCAATGGCCGACTCGTAGAAAGGGAAAAACGCGGCACTACCCTCGTTTCCGACGGCGACGACCTGGAAATCTATCATCTCATAAGCGGCGGCTGAGGGCATTCCTGTCGTGCTCGTCTATATCCCTGGCGTCCCAGGGGTAGACTATCCACACGTCGCCCAGCTCTTCGCCGACGATATAGTGCTTCACCTCCGAAGGGATGGCGCCGCGCTTCAGCTTGTTTTTATTGTGGAGAACGGTGACGGCGATTTCGGACGGGTGATGGCTCAGAAGCTCCCTGATGCAGTATTCCAGCGTCGTGCGCGAGTCGTCCACTTCGTCCACGAGAAGGATTTTCTTGCCGGCGAGCTGTCGTTCCGCCTCTTCGATCCACTGAACCTTTCGGGGAAACTGCGTGGGTTTGTCGTTGGCGTCGTAATAGGCGATGCCGACAGCGAGTATGGGTTTGCCCAGGAAAGTTCGGATGATGCGGGCCGGTATAAAACCGCCCGTGCCTATGGCCACGATGACGTCGGGGTCGAATCCAGTGGCGCTGAGGCGCTCGGCCATGGTTTTGGCCGTCCTGTGGATTTCCTGATAGCTGAAGTAGCGTTTCTCCATGGAGCGATTGTATGGCAAGTCGACTGCTTGGGCAATAGTTCAAACAGGATCGACGGCGAGGCGCCGGAACCGCGGGGTTGCCGGAGCGGCAGGCTTGCCTGAACTTTGAATCGACGCTAGATTGTCGCCCATGAGCATCTTTGAGATCATCATGCTGCTGTGTTTCGGCGCTGCCTGGCCCTTCTCAATTTACCGATCCTGGAAGTCGAGCACGACGGGAGGCAAGAGCGTCTTCTTTCTGCTCATCATCATCCTTGGCTACGCGGCGGGCATCGCCAACAAGCTGCTGTACCGCTTTGACAATGTCCTCTATCTCTACTGCCTCAACCTTTTGATGGTTCTGATCGATACGATTCTCTGGTTCCGCAACAAGAAAAAAGAAAAGAATTCCTGAACGGCGCGTTTAGCGCCCGCTTTAACATGATACCCCCTTGACAGTATTATTGATAATGATTATCAATATCAATAAGGAATACCCGATGAACGAAGAACGGATTCTTTTCGAAGGCTATCTGCGGACGAGAAACCTCAAGATGACCTCGCCCAGGGAGACTGTCCTCAAGGCTTTTTTGGAAAACGAGGGACACTTGAGCGCCGACGATATTCTGGCCGCCGCGCGCAGGCTGGCTCCGGGCATCGGGCAGGCGACAGTCTTCAGGACGGTCAAACTGCTGGCCGACGCCGGCCTCGCGAGGGACGCTTGCCAGGACGATGGGCCACGGCGCTATGAACATGCCTTTCACCATTCGCATCACGACCACCTTCTCTGCGTACGATGCGGAAAAATGATCGAGTTCTGCGACCCGGCGATAGAAAAGGAACAGGAAAAGATATTCCGCAGCCATGGATTCAAGGCTGTCGGCCATACGATGGAACTCAAAGGACTCTGCGCCGACTGCTCAAAGGAGTCATGAGATGCGGCTTTCTGATTTGATGCCGGGAACGCCTTTTGTGGTATCGAGGGTGCTCGTGGGCGGTGAGATTGGCAAGAGGCTGGCCGATATGGGATTCACGGATGGGGCCGCCGGACTTCTCGTGCGAGGAGCCTTCATGCGCGGGCCGATTCAGGTGCAGATCAGGGGCTACGATCTCCTCATCAGGCGGGGAGAGGCGAAGCTCATAGAAGTGGCGATGGAGGACACCGGCACCCGTCATGATCCAAACGACAGGAAGTCAGCGTGATGAAAACGATACGCGTCGCCCTGGCTGGCAACCCCAACGCGGGAAAGACGAGCCTGTTCAACGCCATAACGGGCGCCCACCACAAGGTGGGCAACTACCCCGGCGTGACGGTGGAAAAGCGTGAAGGCCTCCACGAATACAGGAACGTACAGTTCCGCTTCATCGACCTGCCCGGAATCTACAGTCTCACCGCCTACTCTCTCGACGAGGTGGTGACTCGCGATTTTCTCCTGGAAGAAAAGCCCGACATCGTCATCGACGTTCTGGATTCCACGAATCTCGAGAGGAACCTCTACCTCTGCCTCCAGTTCCAGGAACTCGGCATCCCTGTCGTGGGCGCCCTCAACATGACCGACGAGGCCGAGACCAAGG
>JBAQLW010000379.1:0-2866 GCA_049302175.1 Rectinemataceae bacterium | reverse complement strand
CTGCCCCTCCTGTGCCAGTCCGCGGATTCTGGGCGAAGGAGGAAGGAAATGGGCTGGGCGCCGTGCAGGATCGAGTTCCTGACCACCTTCGATATCGATGACGAGGAGACAGCATAATGACAATCCCGACGATCGAGCAAGTGATTCGGCAGGACATGAAGGCCCTTCGCGAATGCTCAGGGGCCAAAAGCGGCGCGCCGGGCTCCGCATGCGCGGACTGTGCCGAGGAAATCTGCGTGATGGTGGCCTCGGTGGCCGATTTCCCAACGGATTACGGGCATTTCTCCATCATCGGCTTCGTCAACAACAAGGACGGCAAGGACCATGTCATCATCCTGAAGGGGGAAATCGGCGACGGGGAAGACCTCCTCTTGCGCATCCATTCGGCTTGCCTGACGGGCGATGCCTTCGGCAGCCGGCGCTGCGACTGCGGCCCCCAGCTTCACCGCGCCCTTGAACGTATCGAGGCTGAAGGCAGGGGAGCCGTCCTCTACCATCAGGCAGAAGGTCGCGGCATCGGCCTTGTCAACAAGCTGAGAGCCTATGCCTTGCAGGATGGAGGCTACGATACCTACGACGCCAACCTTGCCTTGGGTTTCAAGGCCGATGAGCGGGATTACGCCATACCGGCGGCCATGCTGAAAAAGCTCGGCATCAGGAGCGTCCGTCTGATGACGAACAATCCCGAGAAGGTGGATGAGCTGGAAAAGCATGGGATCGCGGTGAGGGAGCGGGTACAGCACGAGCTCCCTGCCCAGACACACGACAGGGCATATCTGCTGACGAAAAAAGAGCGGTTCGGCCACTTTCTCGAGCTCGACCATCCGGGAGAAAAGTAGCCACAGTCTTGACAAATCGCGATCCATCCATCGAAACTACGGGTATGAATTCAAAAGTTTTCCTGGCGATGCTCCCCGTCCATCAGAAAAAGTATACCAACGGGGCAATGCGCTATCATTTCTTCTCTGTCTTCATCATTGGCGCCATCCATATATGCATCCTGATTTTCACCGCCATCAATTCCCTTCTTCTTGTTCCCGCAGCCCTGAAGAATAACCGTTCATCCCTGCACAAGCTTCCGGCAGTCCTCTTCATCTTCCTGATGCCTGCCTTTTCTATCCGCGTTCTGGACACCCTGCGCCTGGGACCTACCCTCGCCTTATTCGGTCCCACGTTCGGGTTCAGCGAAATGAGCGAGGCGAATGGTTATGTAGCGGGGAATAGCGTCATAATGAATACGGTGGCGCAGCCGCGCGAAGCGGTTGGCACCGCCGGTTTCATTGGACGCCTGAACGAAGATGAGTTCATGCTCTTCCTCAAGGGAGTGGATCGGCAACATGTCGGCAATGTCGCCGCGGCCATCCGCCAGGCCCTCGATTCCGCGAAGAAAAAGGGCCGCGGTGAAATGGTCATCTCGGCCGCATGAAGCCATAGCATGACGAGGGAAACATTGCAGGTCCCCTTGGGTCCCGCCCGGGCTGAGACTGTCGTCCTCAATTCCCGCTTCATCGCGAGTCTCGACTACGCCGAATCGGTGGAAGCCGCCCGCGAGTTCATCGGCAGGATTAAGGCGGAGTATCCCGATGCGTCGCACAACGTTCCCGCCTTCATCATCGGAGGCGGGAAGTCCATCACTGAATTCTGCTCGGACGACGGGGAACCCTCGGGTACTTCCGGCCGCCCGCTTCTCTCGGTTCTGCGCGGCTCCGGCCTGGGCAACGTGGCGGTGGTGGTGACGCGGTATTTCGGAGGGACCCTGCTCGGAACGGGCGGCCTCGTCAAGGCTTATTCAGAGGCCGGGAAGAAAGTGCTGGAGCAGACACGAAGGGCATTGCTCACGGAACTGACCATGGTTCGGATCGATTTGCCCTATTCCCAGTTCGATGGATTGAAGATGAGCCTCCCGCGGTTCAAGGCTTCTGTGGCAAGCGAAAAATTCGACGAAATGGTTCACCTCGATATCGATGTGCCGATCGAAGAAGTTGAGCGATTCTTATTGACCTTGGCCGATATCAGTTCTGGCGCCGCGAAGGCGGTTTTTCTCGGCTCGAGGATGGCAGGCCTGCCCTTACCAGACAGCGCGAACTCGTCCCGATAAGGTCTTCCCTGCCGGAAACAGTTAGGGCTTCGCGCACGAGATCGGCGTTGGCCGGCACATTGTACTGGAGCAAAGCACGCTGCATGGCGCGTTCATGGGCTCCTCTCGCCACATAGACCGGTTGGCCATCGAGGGGATTGGTCCCGCACCACCACATCGCGGTGGCGAGAGTCCCTGGCGTGGGATAGAAATCCTGGGCCTGATCGGGCACGAAGCCCGTGTCGCGCAGATATTCGGCGAGTTCGATCGCTTCCGCGAGGCCGGCGCCTGGGTGGGCCGAGATGAAATAAGGGATGAGGTACTGCTTGAGGCCTTTTTCGCGGTTCAGGTCGGCGTAGCGGGCGGCGAAGGCGTCGTAGAAGCGGCGGGGCGGCTTGCCCATGAGGGCGAGCACTTTGTCGGAAACGTGTTCCGGCGCGACCTTAAGCTGGCCCGATATGTGGTGGCTCACGAGTTCCCTCAGGAATTCGTCACTCTCGTCCAGCATGGCGTAATCAAATCGCACTCCCGACCGGACAAAAACTTTCTTTACTCCGGGCAAAGCGCGCAGCGCGCGAAGCAGTTTTACATATTCCCTGTGGTCGGGCTCGAGCTGGGTGCAGGGATCAGGCGAAAGGCAGCGCCTGTCGAGGCAGGCTCCGTATTTTTCCATTTTACCGCAGGCGGAACGCCTGAAGTTGGCGGTGGGACCGCCCACGTCATGGATGTAGCCCTTGAAATCGCCCATCGTCGTGAGGATGCGCGCTTCGTCCACAATGGCGTCTATGC
>JBAQLW010000378.1:0-2472 GCA_049302175.1 Rectinemataceae bacterium | reverse complement strand
CGCAAGAAAATACATTTTAATCGAGATGGGATCATACTGTGATACAGCGCTTAGGCCGCGAATAGAAAAAGTGATCTACAGCGAGTCATGGAAAGACGGCAAACCCACTTCGCGCGAATCCGGTATTTCTCAGTGTTTCAAATACATACGCCTCGAATCTTATGAGGACAGTCTCAATAATCTTGAGCTAACCCGTACTTCAGAGCAGCAGGCTCTCCTCGATCTCGCGGAATCGAATGGAGCAGACAAACTCAAAGAAGACTACACCCTTCGATATCTCCTCGACATCGAGAGCCGTGGCAGTCCATCTCTCCTGTCTATTGACCGCTTTGTCGACCCCACGGCCTACAAGCTCAAGGTCAAGAAACCGGGGAGCGACGAGAGCAGTGAAGTGGCGGTCGACCTCATTGAGACCTTCAACTACCTGATTGGCCTCAAGGTAGGCCATATCTCCGCGCCCCATATACTTGCGGCTGACTTCGTTCGCGATGGGGAAAAGCGTCTCAATATCGTGAAAGGAAGCCTTAAGGCTAAGGCTGATGGTAAATGGTGGTTCCGCAATGTGACGGGCACTCTCCTCGATGGACGTCGCATACTCGTCATTTGGAGGAAGCGGCCCGGCGGCGAGACGCCCGAGGGGCTCGAAGAGGACAATCTTGTGCTGGACGAGTGGTTCAAGTCCAAACAGGGCTACTCGACCAAGGATAGCGAGTTCGACCTCATATACGTCAACGGGACCAATAACCTCGAGAACCTCAAGACGCCGGACGATCTCTGGAAGGTTAGGCTCATCGAAGAAGACTTCCTTCGCCTCATGTTCGAAGATACGGAGGCCTAAGGATGAAAAACCAATCATCAATAATCCGTTCTTCAGCCGCCGAATACCTGACCTTTGTCGCCGCCAGCGGCAGCGGAGGAGTGGAGGCGGTATATGCCGATGAGAACATCTGGCTTTCCCAGAAAATGATGGGACTCCTCTATGACGTCGATGTCCGCACAGTGAATTACCATCTTAAGACCATCTTTAAGGACAGTGAGTTGGAAGAGGCTTCAGTTATCCGAAATTTTAGGATAACTGCGGAAGATGGGAAAAAATACGATACCAAGCATTACAATCTGAGCGCGATTATTGCCGTGGGCTACAAGGTAAACTCGGAACGGGCCGTGCAGTTCCGGAAATGGGCTACTACTATTATTGAGTCTTTCACAATCAAGGGCTTTGCCATGGACGATGAAAGGCTCAAGAGTGATGGCTCGATCTTGACCAAGCAGTACTTTGAAGAACAGCTGCAGCGGATCAGGGAAATACGGCTTTCCGAGCGAAAATTCTACCAGAAGATCACCGACATCTACGCGACATCGATCGACTACGATGTTACCGCCCGGGCGACCAAGCGCTTTTTCGCTACCGTCCAGAACAAGCTTCATTGGGCCATCCACGGACAAACCGCGGCGGAAGTTATTTATAATCGCGCAGATGCGGAAAAAGATAAAATGGGACTGACTACCTGGAAGGACGCGCCACAGGGCAAAATACAGAAATTTGACGTCGTGGTGGCCAAGAATTATCTGACTGAAGATGAAATGGCACAATTGCAGCGCATTGTTTCGGCATATCTCGACGTGGCCGAGGATATGGCCATGCGGCATATACCCATGACCATGCAGGACTGGGAACAGCGCCTGAACAGGTTTATTGAAGCCACGGATCGGGAGATCCTTCAGGATGCGGGCAGGGTATCGGCTGAGATAGCCAAGGCGCATGCCGAGTCCGAGTTTGAGAAATTCAGGATAGTGCAGGACCGCCTTTTCGAGAGCGATTTCGACCGCGCGGTAAAGGGTATTGATGCGCCCGAAGAAGAGGTAAAGAAATAATGGCAGGTCCACGAAAGAATAGATCCGCTCAGGCCGTGCCGTTCCCCCAAAAACTGGCTCTTTTCCGCTGGATCCTCTTGCTCTTCGGCGTCGAACGCTTCGAGGATATTGCCCGTCATGTGCGCGACGAGAGCCTCGAGGGCCTCGACGAGAACAACATCCATCGCTTTTATCACGCTCTCGCCCTACACTTTCCATCTCTCCCTGAATTACCCGCCAGTCTCCTTCTGGAATATGACCAGAACATCGTTCGTCATACCCTCTCCCTGAACGAGCGTCGAATCATTCATGGCGACAAGCCACTCCGCTGGAAATATTTCCAATACCTCGCCCTGCTGTTCACGGAAATCTACCTTGATCGGTATTTCCGGGATCCGGTCGCCTTACGGACAGCCCTCGCCGCCTCCCTTCCCGGCTTGAATGAAGGCCGGGACGCTTCCGAGCGCGTCACCGGCTACGATTCCGAAGGGGATCCAGAGGGCGACCTCAACAAGCTTGCCTTCTGGATGGCGACAGGCTCGGGCAAGACCCTCCTCATGCACGCGAATATCCTTCAGTACCGGCACTACATTGAAAAAGCCGGACGACGGCATGAAC
>JBAQLW010000377.1:0-2328 GCA_049302175.1 Rectinemataceae bacterium | reverse complement strand
TGGCCGGGGTTGATCTCGAGGATGGGAGTGGATTCGGGCATGTCGACGTTCGAAATCCTCTTCATCAGCTCCCTGTACTGGAGAGTGGGGTCGTCCTTGTCCATGACGACGCAGGAGGGGCTCTTCGCCAGGCGCTTGGAGAGGCGGACGTCCTTCACCTTGGCGCCGAGGATTCGTTTGGCCGCCTCAACCGCCTTCTTCCCGACTTCCTCGTCCTGGGCCGCGTCGGCGCCTTCCCTGCCCGTGCCGAGGTCCTCGTCCGAATCGGCGTGGTTGACGCTCTTGAAGGAGAGCCCGTCGAACTGGCCGACCGTGTTGAACGCGATCTCGTCGATTTCGTCGGAGCCGATGAGAACTTCGATGCCCTTCGCCGCGAAAGCCTCGAGCAAGGGGCTGGCGCGCAGGCGCTCCTCGGTGTTGCCGGTGATGTAGTAGATGGTCTTCCGATCGCCCGCCCTGGCTTTGTAGTCCTCAAGGCTCGTCCATCCCTCCACGCCCGTGCTCTTGTAGCGCACGAGGCCGAGGAGGGTTTTCTGGTTCTGCCAGTCGGAGCAGAGGCCTTCCTTGATCTGTGTGTTGAAGAGGTCGGCGAATTTTGTGAATTTTTCCGGATTGTTCTTGGCGAGCGACTCGAGTTCGGAGAATATCTTCTTCAGCGATGCCTGCTGGATCGTCGTCATCACCCTGTTCTGCTGGAGAATCTCGCGGCTTACGTTGAGCGGCAGGTCGTCCGAGTCGATGACCCCGCGCACGAAGCGGAAGTACTGGGGCAAGATGTTCGTTTCCTTGTCGCTGATGAAGACTCTCCGCACGTAGAGCTTGATGCCCTGCTGGCTCACGGGGTAGTAGATGTCGCCGGGCACCTTGGAGGGAATGTAGAAGAGGGAGTTGTACTCGATCGTCCCTTCGGCCTTTGTGTGGAGCCAGAGGAGGGGTTCTTCCTCTTCGCCCGTGAAGGATTTATAGAAGTCGATATAGTCCTTGTCGGTCAGCTCGGACTTGGGACGCCTCCAGAGCGCGCTCGCAGAGTTGGTCTGCTCGTCCTTGAATTCCTTGCCTTTTTCCTTGCCCTTGTCGTCATAGGTGGGTTCCTGGGAGACAAGGTGGATGGGGTAGGCGATGTGGTTGGAATATTTCTTCAGGAGGCTGTCGAGGGACCAGCGGGAAAGGTATTCCTCGCCCGCCTCGTTCACGTGGATCTTCACATCGGTGCCGAAGCTCTCGCGCGTCGAGGGTTCGACGGTGAAGCTGCCCTTGCCCTTGGAGGACCAGCAGAAAGCCTTGTCGGTGCCAGCCTTGCGGCTTATCACCTCGACGAGGTCGGAAATCATGAAAACGGAGTAGAAGCCGACGCCGAACTGGCCGATGAGGTTGGAGTTCTTCCTCTCCGGGTCGGAGAGGGTTTCGAGGAAGGTCTTGGTGCCCGAGCGGGCGATGGTGCCGAGATTGCTTGCCAGTTCCTCTTCGTTCATTCCCACGCCATTGTCCGACACGACGATGGTCTTGGCGTCGGAATCGACATAGATCGTTATCTTGGGATCGAAGGTTATGGATTTATAGGCTTCGTCGGAGATGGACAGGTAGCGGAGCTTGTCGATTGCGTCGGAGGCGTTGGAGACGAGTTCGCGCAAGAAAACTTCCTTGTGCGAATACAGGGAGTGGGTGATGAGTTCCAGGAGCTGGGACACTTCGGTTTTAAACGTGTACTTCGACATACATACCTCTTCTGAGATAAAGGATTTGAATCGTGTGAGAAAAATATACTGAAGTTTTTCCTTTTGATAAATGGTGGGAAGAGGTTTTTTGTCCGCGGTTTGACAATTTTACCCGACGGGTGCTAGAGTACATCCACTTTGGCTTATTCTAAGCCGCTGTAAATTTGAAAGGAGCGCTGAGTGCTCGAGGGTCCGCGCGCGTTCAAGCAAAAGGAAAAACTCTTCTATGCGCGGCTGGTGGCGGGCACGAAGGCCTTTTTTAGGGCTTTCATCACCTTCCCGCGGCGATTTTTCGCCTGGGCTGGGCACAAAACAACCTTCATCATAATGCCTCACACCGCGGCGGCTTCGAGGCGCTTCCAGGCGAGCCGCTTTGCCATAGGCTCAGCGATCCTGGCTTTCATCGGCCTCCTGGGCTTTTCCCTCTTCGCCACGACGCGATATATCGCCACGGCAGCCAGTCTGGAGGCGGTAAAGCGCGAGCTCGCCACATCGGGCGCGGCGATCGACGAACTCCGCGACAGCGCCGAGGCGCTCACCGGTTCAGCCCTCAAGTTCGAGACACGGCTCGCCGAGCTGTTGGCGATCGCCGCGCGCAAGCCGGCCGTACCTG
>JBAQLW010000376.1:0-3676 GCA_049302175.1 Rectinemataceae bacterium | reverse complement strand
GTTCCGGCATGCTCAGGCCGAAGTCGGCCACGGCGATATGGTCGAGCTCAGACGGGGCGAGGGGGAAGGCCATTTTCTTGAGAATTTCCCTCGCCCTGGCACTGAGCTCCCTTTCTTGTGTTCGTGTAATCATGGGGTATCCTGTTCTCCTGTCGCGCCGCCTCTCAGCCCTGCGCTCTCAGCATATGATGCTTCCGGGGAAAGCCTTTCCCCGCGCGCGGAACTGCTCGTTCGTTTCCTCGTTGAAGCTCCAAAGGTAGTTTTTCGCGGGTTCGCTCACGGCGTCGAGCCTTGTCTTTACCTCTGGAGGCAGGTCGTAGCCTGTGGCTCCGAGGCTCACCGTAAGCTGCTCGACGGTCCTTGCGCCCAGGAGGACGGAAGACACGAAATCCCTGGAGAGGAGCCATGCGACGGCCAGCTTCGCCGGCGCGACACCGAGTTCCTTCGCGATCTTCAGGAACTCTTCCGTCACATGCCTACCTTGCTCGGTCCAGAACCGCGGGATGTCCAGGCTTTTGCGCAGGTCGAAGCGCGAGCCCTGGGGCACCGAGGCGGCGGTGTCGTACTTTCCGGTCAGCAAGCCGCCGGCGAGGGGGCTCCAGCAGAGGAATCCTATGCCCTCGTGGATCATAGACGGTATGATTTCCTGCTCGCAATGGCGGTCCACGAGGTTGTACATATACTGGCCGCAGATGAAGCCGCTCATGTGCCTGGCCTTCGCTGCGGAGTTGTCGAGCATGATTCGCCAGGCGGGCAGGTTGCTGCAGGCGACATGGAGGATCTTGCCCTGCCGCACGAGGATGTCGAGGGTCTCCATGACCTCTTCGGGCGAGACGCTAGGGTCGGGCCTATGCAGGTAGTAGATGTCGATGTAATCGGTCTTGAGCCGCTTCAGGCTGGCCTCGACCGAGCCGACCAGATACTTCCTGTTCGATCCGACCTTGTTGGGCGTGGTTCCCATCGGGAAATTGCATTTCGTGGCGAGAAGAATCTCGTCCCGCTTCATGTCCGCCATGTAGTCGCCGATGATCGCCTCGGTCTGGCCCTTCGCGTAGACATCGGCCGTGTCGATCATCGTGCCGCCAGCCTCCAGGTAGGTCGCGATCATCCTGTGCGCTTCCTTCGCGTCGCAGCCCCAGCCGGGGGCGCCGAAGGTCATAGTGCCGAGGGCCAGCTCGGACACGACAAGCCCCGATGTACCCAGATATCGGTATTTCATGTTTAAGCCTTCCTTTTCTTGAACTTGGCCATGAGATCCTTGTAGAACTTCATGTTCGTCACGAAGGTCATGACGATCACGAGCAGAAGGATGAGGGCGACGGGTCTCGTGAAGAAGGGCGCCAGGCTTCCCTGCGACACCATGAGACCACGGCGGAGGTTGGCGTCGGCCATGCCTCCGAGGATCACGCCTATGACGAGGGGCGGGATGGGATAGCCCATGTCGGTGAGATAGTAGGTCAGGATTCCCATCGGAATCATGAGGTAGAGGTTGAACACCTTCAGCCCGAGGGCGTAGGAACCGATGAGGCAGAGCACGGCCACCACAGGCATGAAGAGGGCGGGCGGAACTCTCAGGAGCTTTACGACCTGCTTCGCGAGCAGCATGCCCACGATCCACATCGCGAAGGAGGCGAGAAGGAGGATGGCCGAGATGCTCAGGGTGAAGCCGGGCCGCTCGATCTCGAGCATGGGGCCTGGGGCCACGCCGTGGAGCAGCAAAGCTCCGAGGAGCATGGCCGCCGGCGGGCTTCCCGGAATACCCATGGAGAGGAGGGGGATCATGGCGCCGCCGATGCAGGCGTTGTTGGCTGTTTCCGACGCGATGATCCCTTCCTCGCTTCCCGTCCCGAATTTCTCGGGATGCTTGGAGGCCTTCTTCGCCGTTCCGTAAGAAACCCAGGCAGCGATATCCTCGCCAATTCCCGGCACCGCGCCGATGCCGACGCCGATCAAGGCTGAGCGCACGATATGCTTGAGGTTGCGGCCGATGTCGCCAAAGGAGGGCAGGACTTTCTCGAGCTTGGTCGGCTCCGCCGTCACCTGCTTGTCCTTGAGCACCTGGATGATCTGGGGAATCCCGAAGGCTCCGATGAGGACTGGCACCACTTCTATGCCGCTTTCGAGGTTCATGAGCCCGAAGGTGTAGCGCGGATAGACCTGGAGGGGGTCCCGGCCGACGACGGAGAGGAAGAGGCCCAGGAATCCCGCCAGCCAGCCCTTCTGCACGGTGTCGGGACAGGAGATGCTCCCGCTTATGAGGATGCCGAAGAAGGCGAGGAGGAAGAACTCGAAGGAGGTGAACTGGAGGGCCAGGGCGGCGATGATAGGCGTGAAGATGACGACGAACATCATGCCCACGAAGGTGCCGATCGCCGAGGACGTGGTCGTCAGGCCAAGGGCCCTGCCCGCCTCGCCGCGGAGCGCCATGGGATAGCCTTCAAGGGCGGTGGCCGCGGCAGCGGCGGTTCCGGGGATGTTGATCATGATCGAGCCGTATGAGCCACCATAGACGGCGCCCACGTAGATGCCCATCAGGGCTATCATCGCGGATTGCATGGGCAGGCTGTAGGTCAGGGTAGTGAGAAGCGCAACCCCCAGCGTGGCGGTCAGGCCTGGCAATGCTCCGAATACAATACCCAAAAGTACTGTTCCAAAGAGAAGAAGCATCTGCACCGGGTTCGTGACGATGGAGAGGAGGGTGGAGAAGAATACGCCGAATTGCTGTGCTATATCCATGTGGTTTCCTCCTCCTCACCTGAACAGGTAGTAGATTTCGGACATTAAATTCACGACGGCGCCCTCGACGGGGAGGGGAACGCGCAGCAAGAACCTGAAGAGAGGGACGATGAATACGGGCGTCATGAAGCTCATCCACATGGCCTGCCGCAGCTTCTTCCTGTGTTCTGGCCTTCCCGACTTCCTGACGAGAACAGCGAACTGGACCACGATGGAGGCGATCATGAGGGTGGCGATGATGTCGAGGGAATACACGAACAGGGCGACAAGCTTCTTGTCCAGCCCGAAGATCGCCAGGAGAAGGATGATGCCCATTTCGGCTGTATAGAGGTAGACGGCTTTTCTCATGATGACCAGGTCATCGAGATGAAAGACTGTAATCGTGAAGACGAGGAAGAGGATGACGGTGATGAAGAAGTCGATCCTCGTGATGTTGAGATACACCATCGCGATGAGGGGAACGAGGACGGCGGCGTACCTGACGTTCGCGTCGCTCAGGAAATTGACCTTCTTTCTGTTGACCACGCTGGACTTGAGTGTGGCCCATCCGCCGTTCTTCAGCGCGTGGAGGAATATCGCGCCCGAGAGGAGGAGAATCGCGAAGCCGATAATGATCGGCAGCAAGGCGGGGGAGACATACCATACGCTATCGACTCCGGCGTAGGAATCTTTCAGGGGCATCTGGAAGGCCTCGGCGAGAATGTATATCCCCAGGAGGGAAAATAGTCCGCTCCAGACGATGTCAAAGCTGCGGAGCCTGGTTTTTTCCATCATATGGTTCTCCTAAAATATGGAGTTGCGGCAGTGCCGCAACTCCATGAAGTCGTTATCGGGAATCTACGGTGAAGTAAAGGTTCTCAGCGGCTGATCCCGAGGGTGGATGGATCGACCTTGGCGGCGCCGAGATCCCAGAGGGTCCAGGAGAATACGGATTCGAGCT
>JBAQLW010000375.1:0-2194 GCA_049302175.1 Rectinemataceae bacterium | reverse complement strand
GGACTCTCCTACACGGCCAGCCAGGGAGCGGCCATCCTCGCGCCTGTCATCACGGGGGCCATCATCGACCTCGTCGGATACAGGGGCATTTTCCTCTTCTGCTCAGCCTGCATGGTGGCCGCCTATTTTGTGATGGGAAAGGTGCGATCGGGAGAAGCGGAAACAAAAACAACCTAAGGCTGTAATCATGCAGTAATTTGGTGCCGATAATAGATTTGAATGGGAGGATAAACTATGAAATCGCAGGATAGACCCAAGTCAGCCGAAAAAAAGAAACCGCTGAAGACACTCAAGGAAAAGCGGGCCGAGAAGAAGTCAAAAAAGGACACCAAGTCGGAAGAATAAGTTGAACCAGGAGAGTCAAAGGAGCCGCCAGCAGCGGCTCCTTTGCTTTTAAGGAGACCCTTGGCAAGAGAGTTGTCATTCGCGGCTCAACAACAAACATAGTACATATATGTAGCTTAAAAGTGCACTATATACATAATTGTAGTATATTTTTACATTCAATTCAGAAATAAATCGTAGCAATCCACAAAATTATGCAGTACTCATTACTATCTCCATCATATGGACTTATTACCTACAACATTGTAGGCATTATATCAATATTTTATTTATTTCTATAATTGGCACGCTTCCTGCTTTTATTTGGTAACACGAATCAGGAGGAAGCATCATGCACAAGAAGAGCGTCATGTTCATCGTACTCGGAGCCTGTGTCCTTGCCCGAGTCGCCGCGGAGGAGACAGCAGAAAGCCTGGCCTCGGCCATCGACATGCTGTGGCTCATCATCACCGGGTCCCTGGTCTTCTTCATGCAGGCGGGATTCGCCTTCGTCGAAACCGGCCTGACGCGTGCCAAGAACGCCACGAACATCCTCATGAAAAACCTGATGGATTTCTGCTTCGGTTCCATCGTTTTCTGGATGCTCGGCTGGGGATTCATGTACGGCACCGACAAGCTGGGCGGTTTTGTGGGTTTCTCGGAATTCTTCAAGGGACCCATGGGAGACCCCACCTTCTACCGGAACTGGTTTTTCCAGGTAGTCTTCGCGGCCACGTCGGCCACGATCGTCTCCGGCGCCATGGCCGAAAGGACGAAGTTCAAGTCCTACCTGATCTACACCTGTTTCATCTCGGCCTTCATCTATCCTGTCTCCGGCCATTGGATCTGGGGCGGCGGATGGCTTGCGCAGCTCGGTTTCCACGATTTCGCGGGTTCCACGGTCGTCCACTCCGTGGGAGGCTGGGCAGCATTCGTGGGAGCGGCTATCCTCGGCCCAAGAACCGGCAAATATGTCAGATCCAACGGAAAGGTCAGCGTCAAGGCATTCCCCGGCCACAACATAGGCTGGGCATTCCTCGGCGTCTTCATCCTCTGGTTCGGCTGGTATGGCTTCAACCCGGGATCGACACTTTCGGGCATGAGCGCCGACATCGGAAGAATCGCCGTCACGACAACCTTGGGAGGGTCGGCGGGAGCCATTGCGGCCCTTGTCTTCTCCTGGATCTGGTTCAAGAAACCCGACGCGTCGATGACCCTGAACGGCTGTCTCGCCGGTCTCGTCGCGATAACCGCACCCTGCGCCGTCGTCTCTCCCGGCGACGCCATCGTCATCGGCTTGATCGCGGGAGTTCTCGTCGTTCTGGCGGTCGAATTCATAGATAAGGTGCTCAAGATCGACGATCCCGTAGGCGCCTCCTCGGTCCACATGGTGAATGGCATCTTCGGAACCCTCGCCGTCGGCATTTGGGGCAATGTGGACGGCGTGGCCGTAGGCCTGCTCTACGGCGGCGGCTTTCATCAGCTGGGCATCCAGGCATTGGGCGCGCTTTCTGTGGCCGCCTGGGCAGGTCTGACCAGCGCCGCCCTCTTCTTCGGCATCAAGAAGACGGTCGGCCTCAGGGTTACAGCCAAGGAAGAGCTCATGGGGCTCGACCTCGGCGAGCACAAGTCCGAAGCCTATCCCGGCTTCCAGTTCTTCAGCAATCTTTAAGGAGAACGCTATGAAAATGATAATCGCCTATATTCAGCCCCACAAACTCAACGAGGTGAAGCAGGAGCTCTACAAGTCCGAGATCTACAAGATCTCGGTGTCGAACGCCATGGGGTGCGGACAGCAGAAAGGCTACAGCGAGATCTACCGGGGTGTCGACATCGAGGTCAACCTGCTCAAGAAAGTGCGGATCGAGAT
>JBAQLW010000374.1:0-2477 GCA_049302175.1 Rectinemataceae bacterium | reverse complement strand
GCCGCAGGGTCGACAAGGGCGGTTTCCTTTTCGAGGGTTTCCATCAGCCGGGCGTCGATCTCCCCGGCCACCTTGGCCTTCGTTGCTTCGTCCAGGTCGCCGATGCTGGGCAAAAGCGCTTCGATGGGCCAGGAGAGCAGCTTCTTGAACCAAGCATAGACGTCGCCGAAGGCTGACTGGCCGGCTTCGTAACCGATCATGGAAGGGATGATGGAACCGTCAACCTGGCCGCAGATACCACCGACGAGTTTTTCGTCGGCCACAGGCTTGGGGCCGACGATCATGTCGCAGGTGCTCGTGCCCATAACTTTTACGAGGACGCCTTTCCTCACGCCACCGCCCACGGCGCCCATGTGCGCATCGTAGGCGCCGACGGCGACGGGGATGCCTGCCGCAAGGTGCAGCCTCTTAGCCCAGGTTTCCGTGAGCCGGCCGCAGGTCGTCTCGCTTGTCCAGGTTTCTTTCCCGAGCGTCGCGCGGATTCTGGAGAGTTCCGGGTGGAGAAGGTTCAGGAATTCAGCAGCAGGGTAACCGCCGAACTTCGCGTGCCACATAGCCTTGTGTCCCATGGCGCAGCGGCTTCGCTTGATGGCAGCCAACCCCTGCGTCCCCGTGAGAAGGGCGGGCATCCAGTCGCAGTGTTCGACAAAGGAATGGGCCACGGCAGCCACGCGCGGATTGGCGGCGCGGATATGCATGACCTTGGCCCAGAACCACTCAGACGAGTAGATTCCGCCTTCGTACTTGGTGAAATCCTCGCCGCCCCAGCTTTTCGCGGCCCGGTTGATCGCGGCGGCCTCTTCGACGGCGCTATGATCTTTCCACAGGACGAACATCGCGTCAGGATCTTCGGCGAACTCGGGCAACAGGGAGAGCGGCGTTCCTTCGGCGTTCACCGCGCAGGGCGTCGAACCGGTCGTGTCGATGGCGAGGCCCTGAATGGAGGAGAGGACCTTGGCGCCGGCTTTGTCCTGGAGTTCATCCATCGCAGCTTGGAGTGATTCGATGTAATCGAGGGGATGCTGCCTGAAGATGTTCTTTCCGGATTCGCAGAATTTTCCCTCAGCCCAGCGCGGATACCTGGCCACAGCCTCGGCGATCCCGCTTCCGTCCTCGGCGCTGATGACGACGGCGCGACAGCTGTCGGTTCCGTAATCTATGCCGAGAACCAGTTTTTCGCTCGATTTTTTCGACATTTCCAACCTCCATTGGCATTGATCCCGAAGGAATCGATGTTTATGCAGTTCGTTATTCGTCCAGGAAGGCCATGTCCTCCGGCCGGGCTATTATGTGGGGGATGCCCTTGCCTAGGGCTGCCTCAATGTCCTCGCTGCGCTTGCCCATGGCGGCGGCGATTTCGGCCGACGACAGGCTGGTGAGGATTTTGGCGACGCCGTTGACGAGGACCACGGTGTAGCGGCCGAAATCGCCGCCCACGGCCGTTACGCCCCTGGGGAGGAGAGAGTTTTTCGCGCGTATAGCGGCGAGGGCGCCCTCGTCCACGGTGATTGTGCCGCGCGGCCGCGAATTCTTGAGCCAGCGTACGCGGTTCCTTAAGGCGTGCGCCGCGTCGAAAAGCGTGCCCAGAGCCTCACCGGCGACGATGCGCGATACGACACGCGGTTCCCTTCCATGCGCGATGACGACCCTGCAGCCCGCGTCGCGCGCCACGGCGACCGCGGCGAGCTTCGTCTTCATCCCCCCGGTCGAGAATTCCGAGCCTCGGCCGCCCGCGGCCGCCAAGTGTTCGCTTGTGAGTTCCGCCACATAGGGAATGCGCTTGGCGTTGGGATTTTCGCGGGGATCGGCGTCGTAGAGCGAATCCACGTCGGAGAGGATGACGAGAAGTTCCGCGTCTATCTTGCTCGCGACGTAGGCCGAGAGCCTGTCGTTATCGCCGAAGGCGTTTCCGATTTCGGCGGTGGAAACGGAGTCGTTTTCGTTGAAGACGGGGATGACCCTGCCCTCAAGGAGGGTTTCGACGGTGGCGCGGAGGTTGAGGTAGGCCGCCCTGTCGTCCCAGGTGTCGCGCGTGACGAGGAGCTGGGCGGCGGTGAGTCCGAAAACGTCGAAGGCCCGGCGGTATTCTTCCATAAGGAGAGGCTGGCCGATGGCGGCGCAGGCCTGGCGCATGCGCACTTCGGTGACGCGTTTGGTAAGCCCGAGTTCCCTCGCGCCCATGCCGATGGCGCCCGAGGTGACGAGGATGAGCTGTTTGCCCGCTCTGACGAGGTCGGCGAACTGCGCGGCGACGCGGTGGATGTACTCGGTGTCGACGCCCCCGCGGCCTGGGCTTCCCTTGGGTCTGGCTATGGTGGCCGTCCCTATTTTGACGACGATGCGGTTGGCGTCCCCGAGGGCGGCTCTCGCCGCGCCAGCCCTATCCATGCTTTTCGTTTCGTTCGATTTCATCGTTGGTTTCCTGTATCGAGGGGCAGGTCTTTGTGCAGAAAGCTGCGGGCTCCCGAAGCGTAGTC
>JBAQLW010000373.1:0-2191 GCA_049302175.1 Rectinemataceae bacterium | reverse complement strand
CCGGTGGGGAAGACGAAGAAGCGTCCTATCCTTATGGCGAGGAAGTCGTTGAGGATCTTGAGCCAATAGCCTTCGACGGTGATGGTCGTCCTCAGGCCCTTGCCGGCGAAGCCCCAGACCATCGTCGGGTTGTTGAAGGGGAGGATGAGCCACATGATGCACATCAGCATGACGAAGGAAAATCCGACGTACATGGCGATCGTCATCTCCTCGCCCTTTACCTTATTGAGGAGCTTTCCATAGAAGTAGCCCAAAATGACGGCAAAGGGGGTGGCCAGAAGGATTGCCCCGAAAAACCCCAGGAAGCCGCGCAGTTCCAACTGGAGCGAGATCGTCGAGCCGAGGAGGCCCGCGATGATGCCGAGGGCGAGGCCGAAGTTGAGGCCGCAGCCCGACTGGATCATGGGAACGAGGGCGAGGACGAGGATGGCGTACTGGCCAAAGCGGTTGAGGACGTCGGAGATGGACGCGTCGAGGCGGACGCCGACGACAGGCGCGAACACGAAAAGGGACATGAGAAAGAGAAATATGATGATGCGAGGCCATCCGAAATCTTCTATGAACGTCTTCACGTTAAGCATTCTTGGCCTCCAGTCCAGCCATCATGATGCCGAATTCGGCGAGTTCGGCGGTCGGCGGCAGAATGCCCGCTATGCGGCCTTCGTCGATGATGGCGACACGGTCGCAGATCGCGCGCAGTTCCTCGAGTTCGCTCGATATCATGACGATCGTCGTACCGTATTCGCGGTTGTATTTGCGCAGGGTGTCGAGCACAAGCTTTTTCGCTCCCACATCGATGCCCCTGGTGGGTTCGGACACGAAGAGAAGGTCGGGCTTCATCGCGAAAGCCTTGGCGAGGCAAATCTTCTGCTGGTTCCCGCCCGAGAGCTCCTTGGCTTTCTGTTTGGTACCCGTGCACTTGATGTCGAGAAGCTTGATGTATTCCACGCAGAGGGAGGCCATGCTCTTTTCGTCGCGCTGCCTGAGGAGGCCCCACAGGACGGGTCTGAGGTACTGTCCGTGGACCTGCATGGCGGTGAAGGCGATGTTCCAGTCAAGGCTCTCGTCAAGGAGGAGTCCCACGCCTCGCCTGTCCTCCGATACGAAGGCCATGCCCGCCTTCAGCGCCAAAGCCGGCGCGTTCAGGGTGATCTCCTCTCCGCGGAGCCGGACGGAGCCGCCTGCGGGATAGAGCCCCATGATGCCGTTCGGTATGCCGAGCTTGCCCTGACCGGCGAGGCCGCCGATGCCGAACACTTCGCCCTTGCGCACCGAGAGGGAGACATCGCGCACCGTTTCGCCGGGCATGTCCACCCAGAGATGGTCGACGGCGAGGATCTCATCGCTCAAGTCTCTGGTTTCGCGGACGGTTGCAGTTTCGGAATTGATCGAGCGTCCCACCATCCAGGAGGCGATGTCCTTGATCGTGACGCCCGAGGAGGAGACATCCTTCACCGCCACGCCGTCGCGCAAGACGACGATCCTGTCCGCCACCCCGACGACTTCCTTGAGCCTGTGCGAGATGAAAATGATGGCCACGCCCTCGCTGGCGAGCCTTCGGAGGGAGGCGAGAAGAACTTCGGCTTCGCTCTCGGTGAGCACGGCCGTAGGCTCATCCAATACGAGAATTCGCGATTTGTCGCGGCTGATTTCGCGCGCTATCTCCGTGAACTGCTTATGCCCGACAGGCATCTCGGAGACGAG
Organism: Rectinemataceae bacterium; assembly: GCA_049302175.1. Classification (GTDB taxonomy): domain Bacteria; phylum Spirochaetota; class Spirochaetia; order Treponematales; family Rectinemataceae; genus CAYXUF01. The sequence goes on along the minus strand of JBAQLW010000373.1, from coordinate 487 downwards.
CATGTCGGGATCGAGCTTGACGCCGAGCTTGGATATGGAGGCTTCGGCCCTTTTCCGTATCGCCGGCCTGTCGAGGATGCTCATCCTCTCGCCGAAAACGTTGTTGAGCAGGCTCGGGTGCATCGATTCCCTGTTGAGCACAATGTTTTCAGCCGTCGAGAAGCCCGGGATGAGGCTGAATTCCTGGTGGACCATGCCGATGCCCGCATCGAGGGCATCGAAGGGGGTGGCAAAGTGGGTTTCCTGCCCGTCGATGATGATGCTGCCCTTGAAGCCGCCCGTCTCGGCGATGACGGGCATGCCGAAGAGAATGTGCATGAGGGTGGTCTTGCCGGCGCCGTTCTCGCCGACAAGGCCGAGGATCTCGCCTTCCCTGAGGTCGAAACTGACATCCTGGAGGACGACATTGCCGTAGAATTCCTTGGAAATATTCTTGAGCGAAAGAAGAGGCTCGTTGTTGCCCATGTTTTTTTCCTGACTATACGAG
>JBAQLW010000372.1:0-3846 GCA_049302175.1 Rectinemataceae bacterium | reverse complement strand
ATTTCGTACTTCGTGAACGTCTCGCGGCCCGAGAGCAGATAAATCGGGCTTCGCGGCGTCGGGCTTTGCCCCGCGGGGCCATGTCCCGCGGGGCCATGTCCCGCAGGGCGCGAATCGATGATTTTTCCGATTGCCGCCGCCGCGTCGTCGACATGGAGGGGATAACGCTTCGCCCAGTGCTCGACCGCCCGGGGTTCGCGCGTCGCGGAAAAGTTCGAGGCGAGTTCGGTGACGGCGGATTCGCCGAGGCGCTCCACGCGGCCATAGAGGATGGGCAGCCTGAGAATCGCGTAGCGGCCGCCCGGCAATGCCGCCGCGACGCGCCTCTCCCCCTCGAGCTTGAGCCTTCCGTATTCGTTGAGGGGATTCACGGGCGAATCGGGGAAGTAGGGCGGGTTCCGGCCGTCGAAGACGTAGTCCGTGGAGATGTAGAGGAGGAAGGCGCCGCTCCCTGCGCATGCCTGAGCCAGGTTTTCCGTGGCCCGCACGTTGAGCGCCGCCGCCTGGGCGGGATTCCCGTCGACAACGTCGGGGCGGCGCTCCGCCGCCGCGTGGATGACGAATTCCGGCCTCGCGGCGCCGAAAAGCCCAGCCAGGTCGGCTGGATCGGTCAGGTCGGCCTTGACCACCCCTTTTCCAGCCCGGGAAAAAGCCGCCCTCGTCAGCTCCATATCGCCGCGGGCGGACAGCCTGGCGGCCACGGCGCGGCCCAGGAGTCCCGAAGCTCCGGTCAACAGTGCTCTCATGTCTATGATAGTAGCATAACCATTGGCCATGGCGCAAACTTGAACAAAAGTCGATTTTTCTATAGGTTAAAGGTATTCTTCATCAGCATATCACCGGACAAGGAGACTACTATGGATACAGTGTTCTGGTCAGCCCGCCAGGGAGACGAATGGAAGACCAAGGTGGGCCTCGCCGAGATGCTCAAGGGCGGGGTGATCATGGATGTCACGAACGTGGCCCAGGCCGTCATCGCCGAGGAGGCGGGCGCCTGCGCCGTCATGGCCCTCGAGCGCGTGCCCGCGGACATCCGCGCCCAGGGCGGCGTCGCCAGAATGTCGGACCCCAGGATGATCAAGGAGATCCAGAAAGCCGTCTCCATCCCCGTGATGGCCAAGTGTCGCATCGGGCACTTCGTCGAGGCGCGGATTCTGGAATCCCTCGGCGTCGACTTCATCGACGAGTCGGAGGTGCTCACGCCCGCCGACGACAGGTTCCATGTGTACAAACACGACTTCAAGGCCCCTTTCGTCTGCGGCTGCCGCGACCTGGGCGAAGCCCTCCGCCGCATCGGGGAAGGCGCCGCCATGATCCGCACCAAGGGTGAGCCCGGCACGGGCGATGTCGTCGAGGCGGTGAGGCACATGCGTGCCGTCGTGGACGGTATCGCCAGGCTGAAAAGCCTGCCCGACCAGGAGCTGATGACGGCAGCCAAGGAGCTGGGCGCCCCCTTTGAACTCGTGTGGGAGGTGGCAAAGACAGGCAGGCTCCCGGTGCCGAACTTTTCGGCGGGCGGGATCGCCACCCCGGCCGACGCCGCCCTCATGATGCAGCTGGGCGCCGAGGCTGTCTTCGTCGGTTCGGGCATTTTCAAGTCGGGCGATCCCGCCCGCAGGGCACGCGCCATCGTCGGCGCCGTCGTCCACTACAGGGATCCGGCCAAGCTCGCCGAACTCTCGGAGGATCTGGGCGAAGCCATGGTGGGCATCGGCCTCTCCGAGCTCGGGGAAAACCAGAAGATGGCGACGCGAGGCTGGTGATCGCCGTGGAGACCATTGGCTCAACGCGCTATAAAGCCGAACCTTCCCCGGCCCATTCCATACCCAAGGTGGGCGTTCTCGCCCTTCAGGGCGACTATGCCGCCCATATCGCCGCCCTGCGCGAAGCGGGCGCAGAGGCTTTCGAGATCCGCGGCGCCTCCGACCTGGGAAGGGCCGATTCCGTCGTCATCCCCGGCGGGGAATCCACGGTGATGAGTTCCCTTCTCCAGCGCTTCGGCTTTCTCGAGGCCTTCAAGGAGCGGATCAAGGCGGGTATGCCCGTTTTCGGCACCTGCGCCGGCCTCATCCTTCTCGCGAAGGATGTCGAAGGCCGTAGTCAGCCCGGCCTGGGCAGCCTCGACATCACGATCCGCCGCAACGCCTACGGCACCCAGATCGACAGCTTCAGGGCGGCGGTCGCCACGACGCTTCCCGGCGTCGGAAAAATTGAAGGCGTTTTCATAAGGGCGCCCAAGATAATCAGGGTGGGGCCGAATGTCGAAGTACTGGCCACTCACGATGGCAGCCCCGTTCTCGTGCGCGAAGGCTCCATCCTTGGAGCCGCTTTTCACCCCGAGCTCATACCCGGGGCACTGATTCATCGATGGTTCCTGGGCATGTCCAGCGAACCAAGGAAGGAACAATGATCGCCAAGGAAATAAAGAAGCCCGCCAGCAAGGACGACATAGCCGCCCACGCGAAACGCGTCTTCACCGCCCGTGACAAGCAGATCCTCGCCAACCACGAACCCATAGCCGAAACCATAGCCTTGACCTTCGGAAAGGGCTGCGAGGTTGTCATCCATTCCCTGGAGGACTTGGGCAAATCCATCGTGAAGATCGTCAACGGAGAGGTGACGGGACGCGTTCTGGGCGCGCCGATAACCGATATGGGGCTCAAGGTGGCCTCCAAGGCTGTCGACACGACGGAGTCAGTCATCGGGCCTTATTTTTCCAAGACAAAGACGGGCAAGCCACTCAAGACGACGACGATGATCATTAGGAATGACGAGGGTACGCCCATCGGCTTCCTCTGCATCAATTTCGATCTTTCGATATCCCTCGTCCAGTTTCTGGCCGATTTCTCCCCCAGTGCCGAAACCACCGCCTCAGGGGAGAATTTCGCTCCCGACGTGGGCGAACTCGTCGGCCAGGCAGTGGCCGACGAGCTGGATGCCATATCGCGCATCACCGGGGTATCTCCAACGGAGAAAAACCGCCGCGTCGTCGCCAATCTCGAGCAGCGCAGCATCTTCGACATAAAGGGCTCGGTCGAACTGGTCGCGGGCGAACTGGGCGTGACCAAACATACGATCTACAAATACCTGCGCGAATTGCGCGGCGAATAATACAGGAGGATCCAATGTCCAAGCGCTGCTTCAACGCCAAAATCGCCCCCGCCGCCCTCGGCCCCTACTCGCATGCGGTCATCGCTGGCGAATTCGTCTTCCTTTCGGGGCAGACAGGTCTCGATCCCGCTACCAACGCCCTCGCCCCTGGCGGCGTCGAGGCAGAGACGCGGCAGGTCCTGGCCAATATCGCGTCCATTCTCGATGAGATGGGGCTTTCGCCCGCCGATGTCGTCAAGACGACGGTCTTTCTCAGGGACATGGGCGATTTCGCCGCCATGAACGCCATATACGGCAAGTTTTTCGCCTCGAACTTCCCCGCACGCAGCACCATCCAGGTGGCGGCCCTCCCCAAAAATGGGGCCGTGGAGATCGAGGTGATTGCCCGCTCCCGCGTCGCGGACTGACGGCGCCCCGATGCGCTACGATTTCGATACCGTTTACGACAGAGCCTCCACCGATTCTCTCAAATGGGCAGGCCGCGCTGAACACTGCGGCACGGAAGACGTGATTCCCCTCTGGGTGGCCGACATGGACTTCGCTTGCCCGCCCGAGATCGTCGAGGCCATTCGCGCCCGCGCCGAGCATCCCATCTACGGCTATCCGAAGCGCAGCGATTCCTATTACGCTTCCATCGTAGGCTGGATGAAGCGCCGCAACGGCTGGGAGATCGAAAAGGAATGGATATGCTGGGCTCCCGGCGTCGTGCCCGCCCTCAATTTCGCGGTCCAGGCC
>JBAQLW010000371.1:0-2467 GCA_049302175.1 Rectinemataceae bacterium | reverse complement strand
GCGTGGGCGCGAGCTTGGGTTTGGGCGTGGGCGTGGGCGCTAGCTTGGGTTTGGGCGTGGGCGTGGGCGTGGGCGTGGGCGCGAGTGTAGGCACTGCAGGCATGGGCCGTCCTAAAAGTTGAAATTTGGGGTCAGACACCGTTTTTTAACTTTTGCAGGTCATCGGCGAGAAGGGCTTGGAGGTAGCCCCAATAATCGTCGGAGAGAGCGGTTTCGACAATTGGCCCCGCCGGGAGGAACCGACGCATCTCGTTCCGGAAGTCTTCCCGGATCGAAGCGTCAGCGCCGATAATCCCGATACGCGCCGTGAGCGAATCCAAAAACCCTGTCGTCGTTGTATGGTGATCTACTATTTTGTGGGCAATTAAATCGGTATTCAACGCGACACCCTGCCGCTCGAGCCAGGCAATATCCCATAGATCGCGGTTTTTAATTCTATTCGGCCTGAAGGCCAGAGCGATGAACTTATCGGCGAGAATTTCCTCCCGGCTCTGCGCGCGAAGAATGAGCCCTGAAGTTCCTATATCCACACCGTAGCGATTGCGGAGCATCATGGGCCGAGCATCATGACTGGGAATGGCACAGATGTCGATATTGATACGTTGGGCTTTCAGGTCTTTGCGCTCCGGCCTGGTCTGTATTTTTACTTTCCACGTATCGATGTTTCCGGTCTCCCTGACCGGTTCCGATACTTCAAGGGGTAATCCATACTTCTCCTGCAGCCCATCCACCAGCGCTTTCGCCAGTTCAGAGAGATCGGATGGGTCGAAGTCAGCACCGCCCGAAAAATCAAGATCTTCGCTGAGCCGCTCCGAACCGTAACAAGCCCGAAGGCAGGTGCCTCCGATGAAAGTAAGCCGGACCAACAGGCCAGCGTCGCTCATCAATCGCAGGATATCGTGATGGAGCAATTCCTTTTCGACAACGGGCCTGAGCACCGCGAGTTCGGGGCTATTGCGGATCGCTTCATCGACAAGCGCGTCAAAGAGACTCATTACGTGCCTTTTCACAATTTGGGGTCAGACCCCGAAAATTAACCAAATCCACGGAACGTTTGGCCGAACGCATATCCGCAAGCGCGAGGGCGACGGAAGCCCGCCAGAGTCGACATTGCCCGTCCCAGCTGAGCTCAGGGGCGAGGCGCGAAGGATCTTTGCCGGTATGGATGAATTCGATAGTACCAAAGCCCTCGCACTCAATTTTTCCGGATCGACCAGAACTCATAACCGTAATCCAGGAAAATGGAATCTGGGAAATGAGTCCCGCGTCCGACAGCACCGTTTCAAGACTCAGATAATTGAAACACTCGGCTCGCAGGCGGGCCGCGGCATGGAATAGCACCATATCGCGCGGGTAATCCACCTTTTCGTAGATATAGAGATTCCTGCATAGCCGTTTCAGCGATCCCGTCCTCGACGCCCTGGAAACGAGGGTCTTGAAGGTATCGTAGGATGACTCGGGCAAAAGAGCGTGGAGATCGCGCAGCGAGAAAAGGTAGTGCTCGCGGTCGGCGAGCCGCGCGAGTGTCTCAGTAAAGATTCTGACTGGCTGCATTCCTTCCTCGATCTACAATAGGTTACAATAACTGTAACTTTCCGCAGATCAAAAATCAACCCATGCATAGAGAGAGGACAGGATAGCAGGACAAATCAGGATTTGCGGGAAAAGCTTTGGATAAAGAGAAGAAGCTTTCTTTATCCAAAAACTCTTTCCTGTCCATCATACCCCTCCTGCAATCTGTCTCATTTTAATCAACCAGCATCTCTTTTAGTACCTGCTTGACCATATGGATTGTTGTGGGATTGATGGAACCAAGTTTTTTGACAAGCCTAAGCTTGTCGAGCGTGCGCAGCTGATCGAGAACAATCCAGCCATCGCTCTCCTTGAAGCGAACAGGAACACGCGTCGGGTAAGGATGCGATTGTGTCGTCATCGGAGCGATTATGACGGTTTGTATCGAGTCGTTCATCTCATCGGGGGAAATGATGACACAGGGACGAGTCTTCTTTATCTCGTGACCGATCGTCGGGTCGAGATTGGCGAGGTAGATTTCGTACTGTTTCACCGTGCCAACACCGTCACCAGGCCCAGCCGTCCAGATCAAGATCGATACTGTCATCGATCAGAAGCTTGTCCTCGTTCAGCGCGGCCATTCGGGCGAAATCCTTCGCCCAGCCTTCGCGCGGCAGGGAAGGAAGCGGCTTGAGGACGATCTCGTTTTCACGAACCACAAGATCAACACTGTCTTTTATATTGCATTGCGCCAAGACACTCTTAGGGATACGCAGGCCTTTGGAATTGCCTATCTGGACGATCGATACGCGCATAAAAGCCTCCATCAATGTAATTATATAGTAATTACATTTGAAGTTTCAGTCAAGAGGCGACGCTGGAAAAGTTAAAAAACGGGGTCAGACCCCGATTTTTAACTTACATCTTGCTGTCGAGGAATTTGCCGGTTTCTTTG
>JBAQLW010000370.1:0-24288 GCA_049302175.1 Rectinemataceae bacterium | reverse complement strand
CGCATCCTCAGGACGGTGTACACTGAATTGCCTGCGGCTATCCAGCCTTGGCAAAGGGTTCGGGAATCTGGCTCGATGAGGAGGTTCTTCCATGAAATCCCAGGACTATATCGCCCTGGATGATTCGTTCGGTGCCCATAATTATCATCCTCTCCCTGTTGTCATCGCTGAAGCCAGGGGCTGCAAGGTGAAGGATCCAGAGGGTAGGACCTACTTCGATTTTCTCTCCGCCTATTCAGCGGTTAATCAAGGCCACCTCCACCCGCGCATCATCGGTGCGGTGAAGGCACAGCTGGAGAGGGTAACCCTCACATCGCGGGCTTTTCATAACGACAAGATGGGCTTGTTTCTCAAAAAGCTCTGCGAATATACGGGATTCGAGGCTGCCTTGCCCATGAATACGGGCGCCGAAGCGGTCGAAACGGCCCTGAAAGCGGCCCGCCGCTGGGGCGCGGAGAAGAGGGGCGTGACCAATGGCAGACAGACTGTCATCTGCGCAGAAGGGAATTTCCATGGACGAACCCTGGCCGCTATCTCGATGTCGAACGATCCCGATTCACTGGTAGGCTACGGTCCTTACGTGCCGGGCTTCGTGAAGGTGCCCTACGCCGATGCCCGGGCTGTCGATGCGGCTATCGACGAGAATACCGTCGCCGTCATCGTGGAGCCTATCCAGGGCGAAGCCGGGGTCGTGGTTCCTCCCGAAGGGTATCTGGCGCGCCTGAGGAAGATATGCAGCCACCATGGCATTCTTCTGATTTTCGATGAGATCCAAACCGGATTCTGCCGGACGGGCAGAAGGTTTGCCTGGCAGTACGAGGACGCTCGCCCTGACATCATGTGTCTTGGCAAGGCGCTGGGCGGTGGCATCATGCCTATATCCGCCATTGTCGCCGACAAAAGGGTGATGGACGTGTTCACGCCCGGAACGCACGGCTCAACTTTCGGGGGAAATCCCCTCGCGAGCGCCGTTGGCATCGCCGCGATCGAGGTGCTGGAGGATGAAAGGCTGGAGGAGAACGCCGAACGCCTCGGTGAGCTGTTCAGGAGCGCGGTGTCATCCATCCCATGCGCAAAAATGAAGCTGGTGCGCGGCAAAGGCCTTCTCAACGCCGTCGTCTTCGATGATGGGTTCCAGGCTTGGGACGTCTGCATGGCTCTGAGGGATGAGGGGCTGCTAGCCAAGCAGACCCATGGCAACATAATCCGTTTCGCCCCGCCTCTCGTCATAACCGAGGCTGAGCTGCGCGAAGCGCTTGGCATTATTGGCCGCGTTTTTGGAAGGCTCTGATCCCTCGCCTTGGGTATCGCCTTGAACTGCCCGCAGAAGGCGCCGATGGTCTTCAGACTGTCGGCGCCTTTTCTTCCTTGAGCCCGATGGAAAAGACGGCTCCTCCCCCGTCGGTGCCTTCATAGGCGAGGCTTCCCCCGAAGGATTCGACGAGCCGCTTCGCGAGCGCCAGACCTATGCCGCTGCCTTTTTCTTTGGTCGTGAAAAATGGATCGAATATTCGCTGAAGTATGTCCGCGGGGATGCCCTTGCCCGAATCGATGATGGCTATGATCCATGAACCTTCCCGCCTGAATAGCCTTATGGCGATTCGGCGCTCTCCGGCGGGAAGGTTTTCGACGGCCTCTATGGCGTTGCGGAGAAGATTATCCAGGGCTATGCCAAGCTTCTCGGCGTCAGCGTTGACGTTGGCGCTCCCTGAAACGGTAAAATCCCTGACGAGCTCTATGCCTGAATCCCCCAGGTCTCTGTAGCGATTGCAGTAGGATGCCAGAAAGGTCTGGAGATCTATGGGATCCCGTCGGGCCGGACCAGGCTTCAGGAATTCGCGAATCCTGTCAGCCAATCCCGAAAGTCTCATTATTTCGGCTTCGATGATATCGGCGGATTCGGCAAGCTGGGTGGATCGCCTGGCCGCGCCGCCGCCCTCGCCCTCTCCAGCGCCTTCACCGGCAGGCGGCGCGGCCCGCCTGATCCTGGCCGTCTGAATGCGCATGATTCCGAGGGGGTTCTTTATCTCGTGAACGAGTGTTCTGGCGGCTTCACCGAGCTGGACGAGCTCCCTCATTTCCGTTTCCCTTGTTCTCAGGTCTTCATTATGCCTGAAAACGAAAACCAGAAGCACATAGAGGCCCAGAAGGGCGGCCGTGATCAACGCGGCCACAAGGAAAAACTGCAGCCTTTCCCTGTCCATCCCATCCGCCGAGTATTCCATCCAGATAAAATAGGTTCCCCCGAGAAGTGAGAGCCCTCCTGATATCTCGGGCTCGGGCGTCTGCCCCAAGGGCGTTATCTGCCTGCCTCTTCCCATGCCCATACCCTGCCCCAGGGAGGTTCCGCCCGAATTCATCATCCTCGCAGGATTCTGCAAGCCTGAGTAACGAATGAGCCGAATCGACTTTTTCTTCTCGGTGAAAGTCACCGACACGCTGCCTGGGAGACCCGTTGCCCTGCTCTCCTGATTTCTCGCGAAGAGAAGGTCCTGCATCGGAATCGCTTCGGGCGCCGATCCATAGCGCATGAAAGAGCCACCATCCAGCCGGTAGAAACCGAAGCCGAGGATTCGTTTGTCACCGTCGGGCACGAAGGACTGGTCTTTCCTGTATTCGTCGACGACGGCACTAGATGCGCGGAAGGCTTCATATTCGAGGAGAAGATCCCTGCGTTCCGTTTCCCGGATCGTGACCACCCACAGGAGGATAACGGCGACAAGGAGGACGAAGGCCGAGGAGAAAAGCAATACGCGGGTTGATTTGTTCCTTACAGTCTTCATGGTAGAGTATGGCATGGTATCATGCCTGAAGTATTCACGCCACCCGGTATTGCCCCTATCTCTCTGTCTTGAGCCTCCCTGCGCTTGTGCCTTGCGTTCGCAGCATGGTACAACAAGCCTGGTCAGCATATGAAACGGGCGATTAAAGTCATATCGAGCTTGGCGTTCCTGCTCGCTTTCGTATTCTTCATCTTCTTTTTCGGGAGGATGCGGCAAGACAACCTTAAGGCGAGTCTTCCCGTGGCAGGGAGAATCGTGGAATTGACCTCGACCCCCGCCGATCCCGATGCCCCCGGGGACCTGAATGTCGCCCCGCAGCGCGCGAAGATCAATCCGGAATGGAACGAAACATTCCTCGATGCCATCGACATGAACCTCGACGACGACGAGGAGCTTGAGCAGGTTCTCACCGTAAAACCCTCAGTCTCCAATAATGGGAAGATTTCCATCGTCATTGCCGATTTCCAGCCGAATACGGGAAGCTATTTCAGGCTCTGGAAGGGCGAGACCCTGGCAGCCAAGCCCAATGCCATCGTTGTCCAGCCCAGGGACCTCCTGGGCGACGGCAGCCTTGAACTCCTCTGTTTCGGCATCGACGAGGCGAACAGACAGACCCTTACCGTCTTCAAGCGTCTCGGAGCGGGACAAGAAGCCTACTACAGCGTATTTTCCGAATCGGGCATTTCCATCAACGTGAACGATACCTCCGATGAGAGCTTGGCGAGCATAGATGTCTTTAAAAACGCCCTTGACGGCTCTTCTCCCCTCGATCAGACGAAAATCGTCTACTCATGGGGAAAAGAGAAATTCGAACCCGGAATCGAATCATTCATCCCCGGCGTAAACATAGAGCAGGCTTTGATGAGTAGGATCCTCACTGGCCAAGCAGAGGATTTCGAGTTGTACCTCGATGGTTTGTGGATCAAGGAGATCGAAGGGATTGGCCAGCCGACCGCTCTGTACTTCGATGCGGAAGGCAGGAAGATCAGCATCCATAGCACAGCGGAACAGCAGCAATGGGACTGGGGCAGGTCGAACGTCGCATTCTCTGGCATCTATGCACCCATTTCGAACAGCGCCGTTCCCGAAATGCTGCGCCTCCTGGTTATAGACTTGGTGGGCATTGACAGAGTGAGAGTCAAGGCTACAGCGCAGCAGATCGTCAAATTCACCATGAGGGAAGACTGGGATGGGGTGTATCGACGAGCCAATGCCGAAGATCTCGACAGCCGAACCCAGGGAGCCATGAGAAAGGCGCCAGAAGAGGAGCCTTTCCCGGTTGGGATAGATGGCAGCGATGTCATGGTATCGTTGCGCCGTGAACATTTCGCCGGATCCTACGCTGGGGCAGGCGGCATCGAGCTTGACCTCATCGAAGGCGCCGCCTTCAGATTGGGACAGTCGGGCAGTCGCTCGAAAGGGTATTACTCCATCTTCCAAGTGGGGGATTCCACCGTCCTCGACCTGAATCTCGTCGATGAGACATCGCTTCCTTCAGGACGGCTCAGCTATATCGTCAAAGTGAGGGCGGATGACAAACGTTCCGTCGCCACCCTTGTCCTGACGCCGGCGCGCATACTTTCCGACAGGGCGGAACCGCTCTACAGGCCGGATTTGATACTTGCCTTTGTGGAGAATTAGGGCAGGAGATACGATTCGTAGCCGGCATCCTTGAGCTTCGCTTGTGTGCCCGACCAGTCGGTCGAGGCATCGACGATCACGGCCCATCGCAATTCGCCATCGCCGGTTTTCTGCTCATCTGTTTTCGTCAGGAAGCCGAGTTTGTTCAGTCTTGCCGCCAGAGCTGTGGCGTTTTCCTTGCGAGAGAACCATCCAACCTGAAGGGTCGCCGGACCTTTCTCCTCTTCCGAAATCTTCGCTTTCGCCACGCCGTCCTGTGCGAGATTCCGTTCCGCGTTCAACTGAACCGGCGATGCATAGAGTCCGGAAAGCAGCCAGGCGGCGGGCTTGGCCAGGACATCCTTTCGTGCGAAAGCCAGTTCCATGGACCCTGGGTATGCGGCTTCAAGCCGGCTCTCCATGGTTCGGGCATCATAGCCCTTCGTGTCAACGGTAAAATCGGCAAAATCCGGGGTGGATGCCGCAAGCCATAAAAGAAAGTATGCTTCGCGGCTAAGCCCGTCTTCATCCGGGCCAGCTGCCAGAGGCTGAAGGAGAATGAAGGCTTTTTCGCTTTCCCCTTCGAGCAGAAAGAGCCATGCGAGCGAAAGGTTCCGTTGTCCAAGATATGATGTCCCTCCCGCAGTACCGGGTACCATGTCGAGATTCTTCTTTGCCTCCGCGTAATTTCCCGCGGCCAGATTGCAGCGGGCTGCCTTGAGGAGGAGGTCGGGACGGCTCGCGGTTCCGCGTGCGCCCTCTCCTCCCGAACCGAGGGCGGAACCCTGCGAAAAGAGGAGAGCAGCATCGGCGTAGCGCCCGGCCATGAGAGCGAGGGATCCGGAAAAAACCGCCAAATCGGCCTTGCTTGACGAAGGCGCTTTGGGCAAGAACTCCTTGCAAAGAAGGATTGCGTCATGGAGGGGCAGAGCGAGGGCATAGGTTTCAAGGTATATCGCGAAAGATTCACCGCCCATCGCCTTATTGACCGCGGCCCGGGCGGAAACCAGCGTCTGCTCACCCGTTATCCTGGGTGGGCTCGGCGGCGTCTTCGCAGTTTGCGCATAAATCTGGGCAGAAACGAGGATGAGGAGGACGAGCGTCGCCGTTCTTCTATTCATCTACCTCTTCCGCCCTGAATGTGTTCCCGGATTTCGCCGAGAACCTCACCTTCGCAAAGTGACCGATTCGCGATGGATCGGCGGCGAAGACGACCATCTCATCCCGCGCCGTCCTGCCCAGCATTTCCTTCGAGGATCTCCGCGAACGGTTTTCGACGAGAATCTCGTCAATGAGTCCCAATCGCTCCTCCATCAACCCGGAACTGATCTCTTTCTGGAGGGCAATAACCCTGGCCAGGCGGGCTTTCTTGATCTTGTCCGGTATCTTCCCATCCAGGTTCACCGCCGGAGTTCCTTCGCGCGGGTTGAAGTAATACATGAAGGAGTATGAGAAACGAACCTTGCGCATGATATCGAGAGTCTCCTCCAGGTCATCCTCGGTTTCACCGGGGAATCCCACCAGAATGTCGGTCGAAAGGGAGAGCCCGGAGATAGCCGATCTCATTTTACTCACCAGGCCGAGGAAATAGTCTCTTGTATATTTTCGGTTCATCAGGCCAAGAACTCGATCTGAACCGGATTGAATGCAGAGATGTATATGCCTGCAGAAAACAGGCTCCTCGGCGATGACGCGGATGAGCTCTTCGGAGAGGTCCTTGGGATGACTCGTAAGAAAGCGAATCCAGCCAATGCCGCTGAGGTTGACCAAGCCATCGCCCGCGCCTCCATCCTTCTGTCCGCTTCTCCCCATCCCGCGCTTGTCACGGAGATGGCGAGCTATGAGACGCAGGAGAGCCGGAAAGTCCAACCGCCCCTCAGGCCCCGCCCAGCTGTAGGAATTCACGTTCTGCCCGAGAAGCGTGACTTCGCGCACGCCGACATCCTCGAGGACATCCAGTTCTGCGAGGATATCGGCCGGCTTCCGGGATATCTCCCTACCGCGGACATAGGGCACGATGCAGTAGGAGCAGAAGTTGTTGCAGCCATGCATGATGGGTACAAAGGCGCGGAAAGCCCCGGCTTCGTGATGGGACTTCGAGAAAACATAGGATGGAGATTCATCGCTCAGATCGTAGGTCGAACCAGCCTGGATCTGGTCCAGAACCAGACCGAAGGACTGCTTCTGAAAGGTGCCGAGGACATAATCGATTTCAGGCACGCGTTTTTTCATGGCATCGCGGTACTGCTCGGCCATGCACCCTACGGCCATGATGGCGAATTTACGCGAGCTTTTACGCTTTTCGGCAGCGAAGAGGGCTATCCGCGCCCAGGCTCGATTCTCGGCGGTGAGGCGCACCGTGCAGGTATTGATGATGGCGAGGTCGCACTCTTCGAGGGTAGAGGTTGTCCAGCCGCGCTCGGCGAGAATGGCTTCGAGAGCAGCCGATTCGGCTTTATTCATCTCGCAGCCATAGGTTTCGAGGTGGTATGTCATGATCGGAGGATGCTCTTCAGCTCTTTTTACGGAGTCCGGCCAGGAAGCCGCCAATGTTCACGAGGCCATAGAGGAGGAGGCCGATCCCTCCGAGACTGAGGAGTGAGCGGGCGAGTCCCGGAAGGAACATCGTTGACAGGCCGGCGACCCCCGCCACCGAAAGGAGGCTGCCTGAAACTTTGTCGGTCTTCGTCTTGCCGAAAAGCCCGACAGCCCCGAGGGCGAGAAGGCCGGCGGAAAGAACCCAACCGAGAACAGGTATGCCGAGGAGGGCGTTTATTCCGAGAAGCCCGATTCCCGCTCCCGCCGACATTATGCCTTTGGTGCCTTTTTCGGTCAGGTCTTTCTTCTCGACGGGATAGTTATCGGACATACCGGCTCCTTTTCATGCTTTTTCGACAAATGCGTACGCTGAATGGTTATGGATGCTCTCGAAGTTTTCGGCTTCGACGGAGAATCGGGGAAATTTATTGAGAGCTTCCACACGTAAGTATACTTCGCGCACAAGATCTTCGACAAATCTGGGTCGATCGTAGGACCTCTCAGTGATGTATTTTTCGTCTTCGCGTTTCAAAAGCGTATAGAGATCGCTCGAAGCCGAATCCTCGACGATAGCGACAAGGTCCTCGATCCAGAAAAAAGGACCAAGCGCCACCTTGAGCGTCACAAGCCCCCTTTGGTTGTGGGCGCCCCGGCTGGAGATAGCCTTCGAGCAGGGGCAGACGGTCTGAACAGGCACCGTGACGCCGACGATAAAGGAATGGCCGATTTCGGAAACCTTGCCCTCATAAGAGCATTCGTAGCTCATCATCGAGCTTTGGCCCGAGACGGGCGCCTTCTTCTGGATGAAATAGGGAAAATGGATTTCGGAATAGGCAGTCTCCGCCTCCAGTTCGAGGCGGATTTTCTGGAGCATGCCGATAAAACTGGGCATGGAAAGATCGGATCGTGATTCCTCGAACACCTCGATAAATCGGCTCATGTGGGTACCCTTGAAGTCGTGAGGAAGGTCGGCGTAAAGGTTGACGACGGCCGTCGTATGCTGGTACTCGGCCGTCTTGTCCCGCAGCGTTATGGGATAGCGAACGCCTTTTACCCCCACCTTTTGTATAGGGATACGCCGCTCATCCTTCATGGATTGAACATCGACCATTGATTTCCTTACCTACCGCGCAAGTCTGGAAGCCGCTTCAACCGTGTTTGCGAGGAGCATCGTTATCGTCATAGGTCCGACGCCTCCCGGCACGGGGGTGATCCATCCCGCCACCTCGGCTGCCGATTCGAAATCGACATCACCCTTGAGTCTGAAGCCTTTCGCGGCTGAGGAATCCTCTACCCGATTGACTCCGACATCGATGACACAAGCACCCGGTTTCACCATATCACCCGATATCAAGCCGACTTTTCCGGCACATGCTACTAGAATATCGGCATTCCTGCAATACGAAGCGAGATCCTTCGTCCCCGTGTGGCAGAGGGTTACGGTTGCATTGATGGATTTGCGAACGAGAAGGTTCATGAGGGGCTTGCCCACCAGATTGGACCGGCCGACGATGACTGCGTTGGCTCCTTTGGTCGATACGCCGCTCCGTTTTATGAGTTCTATGATGCCTGCAGGCGTACAGGGCAGATAGCAGGGTTCTTCGAGGATCATCCTGCCTACATTGATGGGGGTAAAGCCATCGACGTCCTTTTCGGGGGAGATCGCGGCGATGACGGCTTTTTCATCTATCTGTCGAGGAAGGGGGAGCTGAACGAGGATGCCATGCACCCTTTCGTCGGCGTTGCAGGCTTTCACAAGGGAGAGAAGTTCATCCTGGCTCGTCGACCCAGGCAGATGATGGGCAAAGCTGAGCATCCCTGCTTCGGCGAGGGCTTTTTCCTTGCCCGTCACGTAGGATACCGAGGCGGGATCCTCGCCTACGAGGATAACGGCAAGGCCGGGTGTAAGACCTCTCGCCGCCAAAGACTCAACCTTTGACTTTATCTCGGCGCGTATGTCCTGAGCGATTCTCTTTCCGTCGATGATGGTTGCGGGCATAGTTTCCTCCTAATTGCTGATCTGGGAATAGCGGTCAAAAAAAGCCCTGAATTTCCATGCTGCCGCCTCGGCATCCTGGGGTTCCACAATGAGACTGAAGGCGAAATACGCCTCCTTTTCCATATCGAAAAAGAAGCCGGGATGCACGTAAATACCTTCCTGACGCAGCAACCCGCAGGCAAGCTCTTCTTCGCCCGCCAAGCGGGGACTCTGGACGAGGGCTGTCCACCCTCCTTCGCATGACAGGACCCTGTGCGGGGATCCTTCGTACTCGAGGAGCTTACGATATGCACCGAGATTGCTTTCCATACGTCTTTTCACCTTCGAGCGAATATCTTCCTCATGAGCGAGAAGCTTGCCCACGCCGTTCGTAACAGGAGCCCCTACCGACAGGAATGAGTCCGATATGAGCTCGAGGGCTTCCATCGCCCCGGCGACTTCATCCTCGGGTCCCGAGACCGCGATCCAACCCAGCTTCATCTGGGGCAGACAGAGCCGTTTCGAGAGTCCGTCGAGCACGAAGGTGAGGACAGGACGAGGGGTTTGGTATCGATCCTGAGCCAGGAGCGATACCCTCCCCTCGCGTGGTTCCAGCTCATAGCCGTGGAAAACTTCATCTGAAATGATAGCCAACGAATGACGGCGACAAAGTTCCTGTATCTCCCTCAACTCTCTCTCGTGGATGTATGAGCCCGTCGGATTATTGGGATTGATAAGCACGATAGCCTTCACCCTGTCTCCGTTCGAACTTTCCAGTACTCTTTGAACGGAGGACAGATCGATGCTCCATCCGGCCGGATGATCGTATTCGAGCCTGTACCCCAGGGCTTGCACCGACTCCAGTGATGCCAGGTGGTCGAAGAGGGGGTAACCCGGCTTCGGCACAAGTATGGAATCCCCCGGATCGCAGAGAAGCTTGAAGAGGTAGGAATACGCTTCGGAGGTAGAGGCGCAGAGCAGGAGTCGATCTACGTCAACCTCATCTCCCGAGAGGGCGAGGTGGGCTGCTATGGCGGAGCGGGCGCCTGCGAGGCCTTTGGGGTCGGGCGTATACCGGGTATTTTCCCCGGCTGAAAGGGCATCGGCCAGGGCTTCCGCGGGATGCTCGAAGCCGGTTCTGGTCGGATTCGACTGGGATAGGTCGAAGAAAGGCAAGCCTTGGCGCAGAAGCTCTTCGCGCTCCAGATCGAGTCCGTTCCTGGAGGCTGAAAAGTCGATTCGCCGCGAAAATTTCATTTCGTAGAAGTATAATGAAAAGGCGACCTGGAGAACAAGGCTTTGCCGTCGCTGTCATATTGACATATTTTTATATATTAGATAATTTATATATAAGGAGTCTGCAGTATGAACTTGATAATAATCGGAGGAGTCGCCGCCGGAGCAACCGCCGCGGCGCGAGCCAGAAGGCTCGACGAGACGGCGGAGATCACGGTGATAGAGAAAGGTCCTTATGTCTCCTTCGCCAACTGCGGCCTGCCCTACAGGCTTTCAGGCGACATCGCCAAGCGCAGCGCCCTCATCCTGCAGACTGCCGAAGGCTTTTTCTCGCGCTACAGGGTCAACGTTGAACTGAAGACCGAGGCCGTCTCCATCGACAGGAAAGCCAAGACCATCCTCGTTCGCGGTCGCGAAGGCGAGAGAAACATCGCGTATGACAAGCTCATATTGGCCCAGGGCGGCACGCCCTTCGTCCCCCCCATAGATGGGGCGGACTCACCCAACGTCTTTCGGCTGTGGACCATTCCTGACATGGATGCCATCAACGCCTATATCGCCGACAAGGACGCGAAGTCCGCTATCGTCGTGGGCGGGGGTTTTATCGGGCTCGAGACGGCTGAGGCCTTCATCAAGCGCGGCCTTTCGACTTCCATCGTTGAGCTTACCGATCAGCTGATGCCGCCCGCCGACCCGGAATTCGGCGCCCTCATCGCGGGAGCCTTCAGGGAGGCGGGCGCTTCCGTATATACACAAAAATCCCTTGCCAGAATCGACTATGCAAATCACCGCGTCGAGCTCAGCGATGGAACAGTCCTTCCCGCCGATATCGTCCTCATGTCGGCCGGCGTCCGCCCCAACCTTGGCCTTGCCAAGTCGGCCGGACTTGAGATCGGCGCTTCGGGCGGCCTCCTCGTCGACGAATTCCTGAGGACAAGCGATCCCGACATCCTCGCCGCCGGCGACATGGTCGAGCTTCTGCGCAGGGTGGACGGAGCAAAGGTGCGTATTCCCCTCGCAGGCCCGGCCAACAGGCAGGGCAGGATTGCCGCCACCAATGCCCTTGGCGGAGCGATGAAGTACCCGGGAGCCCTCGGCACTTCGGTGTTCAAGGCCGTCGACTATACATTTGCGCAGACTGGGCTATCGGAAAAAGCCGCTGTCGCCGCCGGCATCAAGGTGCGCGCAGTCCATGTCCACAGGGCACACCATGCTTCGTATTATCCCGGCTATAAAAACCTGACGCTGAAGCTCGTCTACACCGAGGAAGGCGCCCTCGTTGGAGCCGAGGCCTTCGGCGAAGCCGGCGTTGAAAAACGCATCGACGTGCTCGCCACCGCGCTTGCCGCCAAAATGAAACTCTCCGATCTCGCCGATCTCGACCTGGCCTATGCCCCGCCCTACTCCAGCGCGAACGATCCGCTCCAGATGGCGGCCTTCGCAGCCCAGAACGATCTCTCGGGGTATTCCAGATTCATCTCGCCCAAAGAAGCCACAGGTTTTGCAGCCGACAAGCCAAGCTCGATCGGTTTTCTGGATGTCAGGACCTTCGGGGAATATCTCAAGGGCTATATCGAGGGATCTATCAACATGCCACTCGATGAGATCCGGGACAGGCTCGAGGAAATCCCACGGGACAAGAGGATACTTATCATATCGATCGCCGGTTTCGAAGGCCACTTGGCCGCGAGGATTCTCAGGCAGCAGGGCTTCGACGATGTGGCGTACGTCACCGGGGGGATGACAAGCATGCGGCTCTTCGGGGGTTTCGAGGAAGTAAAAAGGGAATAAACCGATGCCGCGGCGAAATGTCGGGCTTCGAATATATCGCAATAAACCAGAGGAGAGAGTTATGGGCTTTTTCAGCAGCATTAGCGGTGGCAACAGCGGCGCCAGCGTGGAGCAGAAGATCAAGGCAGGGGCCGTCGTCGTCGATGTTCGAAGTGTCGATGAATACCAGGATGAGCATTTCCCCAAAGCCTTGAATATACCAGTCAACGAACTATCGAGCCGAGCAGGCGAAATCGGTTCCAAGGACAAGTCCATCGTCCTTTACTGCGCTTCCGGCTCCCGAAGCGCCATGGGCGCTCGCATTCTCAAGTCGCTGGGATTCACCGACGTGGTGAACGCCGGCGGGCTCTACGACATGCCAGGTTTCTAAAGAAAAAGGCCGCTTGTCAAGGCGGCCTTTTTCTTGCCTTCTCGGGGGATCTCACTTCCCTACTTTGATTTCCTGCCACGCCGCATTGTATTTTTCAAGATCAGCCCCCACATCTTTCTTAAGCTCACAGGGCTCGAGTGACTCAGCCGTATAGTAGGAGTCGCCCTTCTTGAGAGCCCTGGCAGAGGTGTTGGCCGTGGCCGGGAATCCGAACGCGTCGCAGAATTCGGCGTAGATTTCAGGCCTGTGGATGTAGTCGATGAATTTCATCGCCATATCCTTGTTCTTCGAATCCTTCAGGATGACCATTGAGTCGATGTAGCTGGGACCTCCTTCTTTCGGGATGAAGAAGTCGATTTCGCCCCAACGGCTCTTGTCCAGTTCGGCATAGATCGACTCGGCATAGCCCTGAGCTACCCAAACCTCTCCCGCCGCGAAATTCTTCGCGAAGGCTTCGGCGTCGAATTTCAACAGGTTGGGCTTCCAGACATCGTTTACCAGCGTCTTCGCCTTGGCGATCTCTTCATCGTTCGTCGTATTGACCGAATACCCAAGGTATTTCAAGGCGTCGCCCAGCACTTCCCTCATGTCATCGAGCATGATCATCTTGCCCGCCAGATCCTCGCGGGCGAAAATCGCCCAGGATTTGTCGTACTGAGGTACCTTCAGCTTGTTCACGGCGACACCGGCCGCGCCCATGTAATAGGGAATCGAATATACGTTGCCCGGGTCGAAATCGCTCTTCTCGAGCACTTCGGGCGCAATGTTGCCGTAATTCTTGAGCGCCGCATGATCGATTTTCTGCAGCATCTCTTCATGGATCATGATCGATACATAGTCGCCTGAGGGAAAGCAGAGGTCGTAATTGGCTCCGCCGGCCTTCAGCTTGGCGAACATCTCCTCGTTGGAAGCGAAGGAGTCATAGACGACATCGACGCCATACTCTTTTTCGAATTTCTCGATCACGGAGTCGGGCGTGTAATAGGTCCAGTTAAAGATGTACAGTTTTTTAGACGATTTTGCGTCGCCACCCGAACAACCGCTGAACACAAGCACCAAAGTGAGGAGAAGCAGCGCCGAAAGATCGAGTCTCATGGCGCGGAGGATGTTTTTCATGAAAAACCCTCCTTTGTAGGATAGAACCGGACACAAGTCCGGCGACGGGTCCGAAACCCGCGTTATGTACATCCCGAGCCGACCGCGCATAGGCGCGTCCTCTAGCGGGCAGCGAACACCTTCAGGAAATTCCTCAATGGATACACGAGGAGGACAGTACCGGCGATCATGACAGCCGATAGGGCGTTGACGACGGGGGATACGCCGAATCTGATCATGGAATAGATATAGAGAGGAAGGGTCGTCGCCCCTGGTCCGGAAACGAAAAAGGTTATGACAAAGTCTTCCAGCGACAGAGTCACGGCTGTCAGGAAGGCAGAGGCCACGCCGGGCAGAGCCATGGGAATGATGACCTTGAGCAGGGTCTGGATTTCCGAGGCGCCCAGGTCGCAGGCCGCCTCGATGACCGAGGGATCGGATTCCTCGAGACGCGCCGACACGAGAAGGTAGACAAAGGGGATGTTGAAGGTGGTATGCGCTATCCATACCGTCACCATTCCCAGCCTCAAACCTACACCGGCAAAAAAGACGAGAAGGGATACGCCAACGACGATCTCAGGCAGGATCATCGGTATGAAGCTCATCGTGGAGACATAGGATTTCAGCTTGAAGGAATACCGAGCCGTCCCCACCGCGGCCAGGGTGCCCAGGACAGTCGCCATACCCGCGCTGGTGAAAGCGATGATGATAGAATTCTGGAAGGCCTTCCATAGATCGGGCGATCCCATGAAGAGTTTCTGGTACCACACGAAGGAAAAACCTGTCCATTCACCCGAACGCGATTCATTGAAGGAAAAGAGGAGGAGGACGAAAAGGGGCGCGAAGAGGAAAGCGATCACGAGCCAGTAGATGATGTTCGAGCCCTTGGCTTTTTTGGGCAGGAGCTTCGCCGCAGCCTTGGCGCCCTTCCGTACGATACGTCGCGCGTGAAAGAGGGCGGCTATCCGTATCGGCTTAAAGCCATGATTGAGCGATTTCATCGGTCTCCTCCCGACAGCCCGCCGACGGCGGGCGCGGCGGCGAGAGGATCGAGATCCTTCTCGACACTATGTGCCTTAGGTTTTCTCAGGGCGAAAAAGAATACCGATACAGCCGTAAGGAGGGTCACCGACATGGAAATAGCGGATGCCAGCGGCCAATTGCGCGTTTTCGTCAGCTGGTCGGCGATGACATTACCCAGCATGTATGAATCCTTGCCTCCGATGAGGAGGGGAACGGCGTAGGCCCCGAATATGGGTATGAAGGTAAAGAGGACGGCGGTGACGATACCGCCCTTTATATTCGGGAGCATGACTTTTAAATACGACTGCATGCGGGAAGCGCCCAGATCTCTGGCCGCCTCGAGAAGGGTGAAATCGAATTTGTCTATCGTGGAGAAGAGGGGCAGAATGGCGTAGGGCAGGTACATGTACACGAGAACGAGTATGACGGCGCTTTGATTGTAGAGAAACTGTATGCCCTCAGGCCTGAAGCCGAGAAATCTCAGCGCCTGGTTGATGAAGCCTTCGTTCCCGAGGATGGCGATCCACGCGTAGCACCGGACGAGGAAATTGGTCCAGAAGGGAACGATGACGAGAAAGAGCCTCAATGCCTGGTTTTTCGACCGCGCTATGCTGTAGCCGCAAGGAAGGGCTATGAGGATCGTTATCACCGTGGATACAAGGGACATCCACAGGGTTCTCAGGGTCACCTTCACGAGGGTCGGGTTGACTATATCGGCGTATGCCTGAAGGCTGAACTGAAGTTCGACGCCTCCGTAGAGCCCCTTCTTGAGAAATGAATAGGCGATGATGATCAGAAGCGGCGTCGCGAAGAATACCGTGAGCCAGACCGACTGCGGAGCGGCATACACCATGCCGTAATTGCGCTTCATTGAGCATTCTTCTCCACGATGACCATGTCGCGCGCGCTGAACGAGAGGTAGACCTCGTCCTTCCAGGCTATGTCGGGAATGCCCTCGGACCAATTGGCATGCTGGCGGAAAATCGTGATCCTCGAGCCGGCGTCGGTGCATACCACATATTTCGTCTGGAAACCTGAATAGACAGGTTCCTCGACGATTCCGTGCTCAATGTTGAGATCCTTGCCCACAGGCTTGTCGTCCGAAATGCGGATCTTCTCGGGGCGTATCGTCACGATGATCCTGTCGCCCACGTCGACGGGCGTCTCGTCGTCGACGAGAAGGGGTTCGAAGCTTTCTGCCTCCATGACATTGAGGGTTCCCGTGCGGGAGAGAACAACACCAGTGAAGACATTGGCTTCGCCGATGAACCTTGCGACGAACTCCGAGGCGGGATTTTCGTAGATCTGCTGAGGGGATCCCACCTGAAGCACCTTTCCGGCGTTCATGACGGCTATCCTGTCGGACACCGAGAGGGCTTCCTGCTGATCATGGGTGACATAGATAAAGGTGATGCCGACCTTGTCGTGGATGGCATCCAGCTCCATGAGCATATGCTGCCGGAGCTTGGCGTCGAGGGCGCACAAGGGCTCGTCGAGGAGGAGAACGGAAGGCTCATTGATGAGGGCTCTCGCTATCGCGACGCGTTGTTTCTGCCCGCCTGAAAGCTGGCTCGGTTTCTTGGTCGCATGGCTCTCAAGCTGCACGAGGGAGAGATACTTCATCACCAGTTCTTTTATCAGCCGTTTCGGGGTCTTCTTGATGCGCAGGGGGAATGCGACATTCTCAAAGACCGAAAGGTGGGGAAAGAGAGCATAGCTCTGAAAAACCGTATTGCAGCGCCGCTTGTCGGGAGGGAGGCCTGAGACGTCGGCGCCGTCGATGCTTATCACGCCGGAATCTGGATCCTCGAAGCCCGCGATGGCACGGAGCAGTGTTGTCTTGCCGCAGCCCGAGGGGCCCAACAGGGAGAAAAACTCGCCTTTGCGGATATCCAGGCTGACGTCTTTGAGCGCGCTGAAAGTGCCAAAAGACTTGGATACGTTCGAAACGGTAACATCCGATCCTTTCACCGCTCCACGTCTCCTTCATTTCATAAATCGTATGTTCAAAGCCAAGGTATAGTGTCAGAGCAGTTCAAGGTCAATATCAAAACGATACAATACCTGAAACTTTTTCAATGCTATGGGCCTTGCCGGGGTCGCGCCGTCAGGCGCTTTTCCATGCATTTTCAAGAAGGCTGAAAGTGCTCGTGAGGATGGATTCTGATGTCCTCCTCAAGGCTGCCGATTCTTCCTCGAGGCTCGCCGAAAAAGCCTTGTCGGCGATGGAATTCAGATTGATCCTTACATTGAGGAGGGCTCCCTCAAGGCCAGCCATAGCCATCAGGGTTCCAACCGCTCCATCAGTCACCGAATTTCTGCTGCCCTTCTCGACGGCGACGAGACAGTGCTCCATGGCGTGGAGGCAGGACCTGGCTGTAGCCATCGGTACGAGGGCAGCGAGTCTGTTCGCCGCATCCATTCGCTTCATGCGCAGGGCTTTCTGTTCCTCATTGGTCCTGGGAAGGCGAGTCGCCTCGAGGACTGCATTGAATGCTTCGGTATCCCGGTCGACGATACTCAGGAGTTCGGCCTTGGTGGCCTGAGCGAGCATAGCCATGGAGGCAAGCTCTGCAGCATCTTTCTCATAGCCTTTTTTCCCGACCGTCAGATTGCCCACCATGGCCGCGAGGGCGGCGCCCAGCGATCCGGCGAGAGCGGCCACGGAACCGCCGCCGGGAGCGGGAGAATCGGCAGAGACCTCGTCGATGAAATCCTTCACGGATAGGGAGACTAGCCTGCCCTTCAACGCGTAAGCCCATTCAACGATCTTGCGTTCCGGGTCGAAGCTGCCTACAGATGCGAGGCCGAGGGACTGGACGGCCACTTCGACGAGCTCTTTCTCGGAAAGCCCGGGGCTCTTGCCCATCTTCCTGAGAAAGTGCCTGCCACAGTCGACCATCGCCTTCAGCGGAACAAGCCCTACGAGTTCTGAGCCGGTGACGATAAGTCCGCGTTTATCGGCCTCTTCTCGTATGATTTCATATACCTCATAAAGTGGAGTTGTCGTATAATCGAGGAGGTTGAGTGAAACCTGGGCGCAACGATACTGCTCTATGTACCATCCTATGGCCCGCACAGCCTTGAGCCTGCCTGCGATGCGCAATGGGTTTCCCTGTGCATCCATCGCAGCGCTTCCATCGGGATTCCTCGCTGCCCTGCCGCCTTCCCTCACCGAGAGGGCTATGTCGTTGGCCAGCTTCTTGTCCCTCGTGTTGAGGTTGACGTTATAGGCAATGAGGAATTCCCGGGCTCCCGTAATGGTTGCGCCCCAGCGGGGATCAAACCTTGCCGGACCGAAATCGGGGAGCCATTCCGGATCGCGCAGCTTGGCCTCGAGGCCTTCGTACTCGCCCGACCGTATGTCGGCGAGGCTGATCCGTGAAGGTTTTGAGGCGGCTTTTTCATAGAGGAAGACGGGAACGCCGAGTTCTTCAGCGAGTCGGCGGCCGAATCCGCGTGCCAGTTCCGCGCATTCCTCGAGGTTTATGCCCGAAACGGGCACGAAGGGGCAGACATCGAGAGCGCCCAGTCGGGGATGGGCCCCCCTGTGGCTTCGCATATCGATGATGTCGCGGGCTGCGCGGGCAGCCGCCATGGCCGCCTCGACAACTGCCGTCGGCGAGCCGACGAAGGTATAGACAGTACGGTTCGTATCGGCTCCCGGGTCTACATCGAGGAGCTTTACGCCCTGGATGGATCGCAGGGCTTCGGCGATACTATCGATCTTCGCGCGATCCCGTCCTTCGGAGAAGTTGGGCACACATTCGACGACTGCGTTTTCCGTCATGGGTATTCCCTTGGTGTTCAGGTTTACAGCGCGGAGGCGCTTTGGAACTTGACTCATTATGAACGATTTATGTTTCCAATGCCATATGAGGGGATCGGCGGGCAAGGGCAAATAATGAGGACAAATCCAATGCATAATATCAATTTAGAAACAGGAAAGGGACTATCTACTTGAACTTAGCAGACAGCCCCTGTTTACGTTCGATATCGGCGTGTTCAGAGCGGTTTCTTGTCATCCTTGTTTTCTCTGCGGCTCCGGCCTTCGGAAGAGCCTGTCTTGCGGGGACCAAAACCTTCCTTGCGCCCCGCATAGCCCTCTTTGCGCTGGACGGGGAATCCTTCGCGCCTGCCCGAGGCGAATCCTTCGGGACGGCCGACATTGGCTTCGCTTCGGTGGCCCCGCCTTTCCATGCCACGAGGCGCGAAACCCTGACCGCGTCCAGGACCGCCACGGCTCGGGGTTCCCCTGCCCTCGCCGCCCTGCGAATTCCTTGGAACGGCGCGCTTCACGGTGGGGAAGCCCCCTGCCCTCCGCGCTTCATCGATTATCTTTTCGGCTGACTTGAAGGGAACGGAAACGAAGGAGAAAGCGTCATAGATTTCCACGCTGCCGATCATTCCGTCAGAGAGATTGGAGAGTTTTTTTATCATCGTCACGAGGGATCGCGGAGTCAGGTGGTCAAGCTTGCCCGCGGCGACGAAGAGCCTGCTCGTGCCTGCCTCGTCGACCGAAACCTCGGTGAGGTCCTTGTACCTGCCCGGATCCAGCTGGTCGGAGAATCCTTCGGCCAGGGCCGCTGCGAGGGCTTCCTCAGGCTCCAACGAAGTGAGGATATTCTTGGCCAACTCGCGCCAGATTTCGCTGTTGGAGCCTTCATCCGCGAATGTGAGGGCTCTGGCCGCGACTTTCGTGGCCAGCCTTTCCTTCTTGGTCGTGAGGATGCTGGCGACTGCCGGCACGCTGGCTTTCTTGAGCTGCTTTCCCGACAGTTTCTTGATGCGGAAGAGCATCCTGTACTCATCGGGAGTGACGAAGGTTATCGCCGTGCCCGAATTGCCTGCCCTCCCCGTCCTGCCCACCCTGTGCAGGTAGGAATCGGGATCGTGGGGCAGGGACCAGTTGATCACGTGGGTGAGTTTTTCAATGTCGAGGCCGCGGGCGGCGACATCGGTGGCGACGAGAATGGAAAGCCTCTTGTCCCTGAATTTTCCCAGCACCCTCTCGCGGGCGTCCTGGCTGAGATCGCCATGGAGGCCTTCGGCATCATAGCCGCGCTCGGCCAGGTTCCCTGCGAGCCTGTCGGCTTCCACCTTCGTCGCGACGAAGACTATGCCGAAAAAGTCCTCCGTACTGTCCACGATGCGGCAAAGGGCTTCCAGTCTGTCCCTCGAATGGACTTCGATCCAGAGCTGCTCGGCGAGCTGGGTTGTAAGGGTATCGGTCTCGTCCTCGAGTATCTCGATCTCGCCGGTCCTCTCCCTAATGATATCGAGGACGGCCGGAGCCAAGGTAGCCGAAAAAAGGAGCATCCTGACATCGGTGTTCATGGTCTCCATGACGGCGCGTATGTCATCGATGAAGCCCATATCGAGCATCTCATCGGCTTCGTCGAGGATGAAGAATCTGAGCTGCGAAACATCGAGGCTTCCCCGCCCGATATGGTCGAGGACCCGCCCGGGCGTGCCTACGACGATATCGACTCCCTGGGCGAGTCTGCGCAGCTGTTCCCCTATGGAAGCGCCGCCGTACACGCAGGCGAGCCTGGGCTTGACGCCGTGCTTCAACGAGGAAATCTCCTCGGTCACCTGCAGAGCCAGCTCACGGGTCGGCACGAGGATAAGGGCCACTACGGGGGTTTTGCCAACGGAACCTTCAGTGCCGATGGTTTCGATGAGGGGAATTCCGAAGGCCGCGGTCTTGCCTGTTCCCGTTCGTGCGCGCGCCGCGATGGCCGGACCAGGAATCAAAAGTTTGGGAATAGCGAGCGTCTGAATGGGAGTTGGTTCTTCAAACCCTTTTTTTGCCAGGGTTTCCAGCATTGCGGGCGATAGCCCGAGTGATTCAAATGTCATTGTACAGAATTATATGCGAAAAACGCGGAACTATTCTAGTACCTGTAAAAAATTAGCCCAGCCGCCCTCTCGACTGTTCAACCGCCTCAAAGCCGCCAGTCGCTTGCGCCGCGCCGCTGCGGCGGCTACTATCAGCCATGCTCCCGGAACTGCTCGGCGCGGCCGACTGGATGAACCCTCCTGCCGAGATGGAGTTCGCCGAACCATATTCCGCCCTTCTCCAGGGCATCGCCAGAAACGTCGAGGCTCTGGCAGGGATGAGGGAAAATCCCGGTGCCGCGATTTGGAGCGAAGCTCTCGACCTAGCTGTCTCCCTCTACACGAGGGTTCCCGGCATCGTCAACGTTCTGCTCAACTATAAAATATGCGTTGAGCACGAACTCCCCCTTCATCCCACCGTATATTATGAACTCAAGGAAGCGAAAAAATACAGGATAGGGCATGATCTGGCGGTTGTCGAAGACGCCAACAGGCTCTACAGACAGTCGATAGAACTCGCGCGATCGGCGCTCAGGCTTGACCCATCCTTTGTCGGGGAATCTGCCTCATTCCTCGCAAGGCTCCCTGCGGAACTGAAAGCGTTCATTTACACGGGTATACGTGACGCATACACATGGCGGGGCTCGGATCCCGAGCTGCTAAGCCGTCTCGCAAACAAAGTCAAGGAGGAATTCGCGCCAGACATCATCGTTGCCGCCGCACACGGTTCCATAATGCCAGCCTTGCTGCTTTCGGAGTTTCTTTCGCTGCCGCTTTATTTCATACGCTTCTCCATGTTCAAACGCAACGACGAGGAGCCGATTTTGACATTCTCCGATCAAGCCTGGCTCTTCGGCTTCAGGGACAAAAAAGCCTTGCTCTACGACGAGGACGTGGCTGGCGGCAGAACCTTGACCCTGTTCTCGGAGAGGATAAGCCCGCTCTTCGCCCAAACTCGAACGGCCTGCTCCCTCCGCCACGCGGGCGCTACGATACGGCCGGATTTCTGCGCTCGCGTTTGGTGGGACTAGTTTGGTGGGACTAGTTTTTAGCATTTCGCTTGACTTTTATAGATTCATAGATATCATGAAATTCTAATGGAGTGTTTATGGCCAATAAACAAAAGGTTTCCTACGGTCCTTCGATCAGACGCCTCCCTTCATACCTTCACATCATCCGGCAAGCCCAAAGCAGCGGAGACCAGTACATCTCTGGAACCGTCATAGCTACTGAACTCAATCTTGAACCGATACAGGTGAGAAAAGACCTGGCAATAACCGGCATCATCGGCAGGCCCAAGAAAGGCTACCCGGTGAACGATCTCGTGGCGGCGATAGAGCGCTATCTCGGATGGAATGTCGAGCACAAGGCTATCGTCGTAGGCGCGGGCAACCTTGGATCGGCTCTCTCGGGCTATCAGGAATTCAAGAACCACGGCCTGAACATCATCGCCGCATTCGACACCGATCCGTCCAAGGTAGGGCGCAGAGTCCACGGGGTGCCCATATACTCCCTTGAAAAGCTTGAGGAAACCGTGCCTATGCTCGGGGCCGAGATCGCCATCCTCACCGTGCCTTCTCCCTTCGCCGCCAGCAGCTGCGACAGCATTGTCAAGGCTGGCATCAAATCCATCTGGAACTTTACGAATATCAAGCTCAAGGTGCCGGAAGACATCATCGTCTGGCGCGAAGACCTGTCTTCGGGCTATGCCATGCTCGCCGTCATGATGAAACTGGCGCTCGAGAGCGAAACCGAAGTACGCTGATTCATGGCTTTCCCCGCGGGAAAAGACGCGCGACAAGCTGACTTCCTTGCCAACCGTCTCGCCAGGAACGAAAAACAGTTGCGCAGATGGTCCCGCAAGAACGATATCCACGCCCTGCGCCTTTACGACCGCGACATACCCGAGATACCACTGGCCGTAGAACGTTACGGTGAAGGTGACGAAGCCGCCCTCGTCATAGCCCTTTATGAACGCCCCTACGAGAAGGATGAACTGGAGGAGACTGCCTGGCTGGATCTGATGGCCGGATCGGCTGCGGCGACCTTGGGCATCGCGCCTAAAAAGGTTTTCCTCAAAACCAGGAAGCGGATGAAAGGTTTGAGCCAATATGGACGTTCGGAGGATATCAAGGCCGAATCGATCATACGGGAGTCGGGACTTCTCTTTCGCGTCAATTTTACGGAGTATCTCGATACAGGGCTCTTTCTCGACCACAGGCCGGCCAGGGCGGCTATCAGGGCGGCTTCCCTGGGCTTGCGCGTCCTCAACCTCTTCAGCTACACAGGCTCATTCTCCGTGTACGCGGCTGCGGGCGGAGCCTCTGAAGTGACTTCGGTCGACCTCTCCAATACCTATCTCGCCTGGTCGACCGAAAACTTCAGGATCAACAGTCTCGCGGAAAGCATCCATAGGCCAGTGAAAGCCGATGCAATGGAATATTTGGTGGATGCAGGACGATCGGGCAAAAACTGGGATATCATAATCGCCGATCCTCCTACCTTCTCCAATTCCACCATGATGAAGGCGGATTTCGACATCAACCGTGACTGGCCGGCCCTCATCCGCGGCTGCGAGCGGCTGCTGGCATCTGACGGCCTCCTTCTATTTTCCACAAATTCCCGGCAGCTGAAATGGGACGATATGGCACCCAGCCTTCCTGCCGTGGATATAAGCGAACGATCGATTCCTCCCGATTTCCGGAACAGGAAAATCCACCGCTGCTGGCTTCTCGGAAATGCTGGGCGTATTCTTTCTGGCCCACATCTGCTCGCCGGTGGAATATGACTCCATAAGTTTTCGTTGCTAAAACAGGATCCTCTGGATATAATCGTATCTGCCACATTTCAAAAGGGGAATACAAAATGCGCACCACGAATAGAGGAGTCTATGCGTTGAAGGCGATCCTCGCCCTTGCGGCCGGATCCAGCAGGGAGAACCCGCTGGCTCTCCACGTCATCGCCAAGAATGAGAAAATATCGGCCGAATTCCTTCAGCAGATATTCTTCAAACTGCGAAAGGCAGGCATTATCGCCGCCTTCAGGGGACCAGGCGGGGGATTTTACCTTCTGAAGAACTCGGGCGAGATCAGCGTTCTCGATGTCCTCGAGGCGGCGGGCGAATCTCTGGAGATAGCGCCCTGCGCCCCGCGCCTGGATGGCGTCAAGCTTTCCTGTCCGGATTTCGAGGGCTGCAGCGCCGGGCAATTCTGGATTTCGCTGGAGAAGGAGATCAAGCATTTCGCCTCCTCCCGGACCCTCGCCGATTACCTGTAGAAACTGGTCGCCGGCGACGGTCGGCTGACCGAATCCTGGCTATTCCCCGTCCACGAAGCGCTCGAGTTCAGCCCGGAGCCTGGCGTCGATAATGCCCAGACGCTCGCAGGAGGCGAAGAGGTCCTTTACGTGTAAATAAGCCCGAAGCCGTATGCCTGCTTTCTCCATATCCACCCTTCCCTGCCTTCCTCGCTCGATCAGGACGACGAGATCCTCTACGACAAGACCTTCCTTCCGCAGTATATCGATTGCCTCCAGCTTGCTCGCCCCTGTCGTGATGAGGTCATCGAGCAGGAGAACCCTCTCGCCGGCCTTGAACTCCCCTTCAACCTTGTTGCCCGTGCCGTGCTCCTTGACGGGCATGCGCGGCCAGATCATGGGAACGGAGAGCTCTAGGCCAGCCGCCGTGGCGAGGGGAAGGGCAGCGGCCGGTATGCCCGCAAGCCTTTCGAAGGCGCATGATTTTGCCAGGCTCGCATAGGCTTTGCCTGCCGTACGGAGAGCCTCGGGGTCCGATATCAGTTTTCTCAGGTCGATATAGAATGGGCTCTTTTTCCCGCTCTTGAGTACGAATTCGCCAAGCCTGAAACAGCCTGTGCCGATGAGGTGCCGGACAAGGTCATCCTTAAGGCTATCGCTCGCAGGATTTTCTGGCGCAGGGGATGGGCACGCTTCGCAGTCTGCCTTCCATCCAGCGACAGGCGGACTCGCTTGAGCCCTTCCATCCAGGGCTGAAC
>JBAQLW010000369.1:0-2288 GCA_049302175.1 Rectinemataceae bacterium | reverse complement strand
ATACGCCAGAAGACGCAAAAGATCCCTGAGCTTCCTTGGATTTCGGATGCCAGCCAGCTCGAGGACATCCTTGTAGAGGTAGGCCGAACTCAGCTCCAGAAGATGCGCGACCTTATCAGCCTTTGAGGCCATGCTGAAAAGCGCCGGGTAGAGCCCGAGCACGAGTTTTTCAGGCAACAGCCCGTCAAGCTCGAAGGCTGTCATTGTCTGCCTGAGTTCGGAGAAAGCTATTGGGTACAGCGTATAGGTCCAGGTTCTTCCCGTGAGCGCTTCCTTGGCGGTTCGGGCAATATCCAGGCTCGATGACCCCGTCACCAGCAGCGATCCAGGAAAACCTTCGTCGTAGAGAAGCTTCAGCGAAAGCTCGACGTTCGGGATACGCTGCGCCTCATCGACGCACACCAGGTCGATGCCGGCGATCTGCCCACGTATCCTGCGCAGGTCCCTGGACGACCAGAGTTCCTGCATGCGCGGATCTTCGCCGTTGACCATGATTGTTCGCTTGCCAAAACGCTCCATCACTTCGCGAGCAAGGGTCATTTTTCCGCATTGCCGGGGTCCATAGAGAAGAATGATGCGTCGGTCGGTCTGCAAGCGCTGCAGAATTTTTTCCGTTATGGCTCTTTCAATATACATACTCGATATTATCGCGCGAAATCATCGACTATACAAGATGAATTGTTGTCAATAAGACAGGATAACGGGATGGGGCAGGATTTACGGAAGAAGGATTTAGGTAAAGAGAAGAGAGGAAGGAAAGAGGATTCTTTACTAAAAGCTTTTTCCTGTCGGTCCTGAAGGTCCTGTTATCTGTCTTTATCGCTATTCCCTGTCTTTATCGCTAGTCCCCTAATGCCCGATTCAACCAGGTAAAGGGGCAGGGAAATAAGCGTGAAGGGCTTGCTCGGTTTGCCCGCGATCGCAGTACTGGTAGATAGAATGGAAGGCAAGTCCGTATTGAACCTGAGGGCCAGGTCAACGTTTTTTTCCTGGACGAACATGTGAAGCGACCTGAGACGCCCCGTGGCTCCGGCTTTCACTTCCACGGGCAGAACCCGGTTTTCTTTTTGAATGAGAAAATCCACCTCCGCCGTTGAACCCTTGGCGGGGCGATTCCAATAATAAAGATGAGGTTCGGCATACCCGGGCTGGGCATACAGAAGATGCTGACCGATAAACTGCTCCGCTAAAGCCCCGGAATTCACCCTCGCGAAGTTTTCCACCTGGCCTAGCTCTTCGAGTTTCAGCCCTGATAACGACAAGGCCAATCCAATGTCCAGAAACAGCAGCTTGAAAGAACTTGTATCCGCCTCTGCGCCCAAAGGAAGTCCGTTGCCGTGGCTATGCATTACTGGATAGATTAGTCGGGCTTTTTGCAGTAGATCCAGGCATTCTTTTATTTCCCGTGATTTTACTTGACGGTTCAACGCCGAGTATTTGATCGTTTTCCCTAGTTGACCGGGTATTTTTACAAATAGATCCTGCAGAAGCCCGATATTGGTTCTTTTCTTGTACTTGCCGAAGTCGAGAAAAAACGTTTGCAGAATGGCGTTTTGCTCCTGCCACGCCCTTGAAACATCCAGACTCGACTCGATATAGGCCTTTACCACGCCGGGCATCCCACCAATCTTCATGTATTCCTTGAGGAGGTTCAGGAGCTTTTGGTGGATGGGTAAAGGAATGGAAGGCCCAGGTATGCTGGCGAAGCTGGCCAAAAAGCCCTTCAACCCCTCCTGCCCTCGGGCGAGGAGGAATTCTTCAAACCCCATGGGGCCGAGATAGAGGAATTCGATACGTCCTACAGGCATGGAGTATTCGGGCTCGGCCAGCGCGAAATCCAAAAGCGATCCGGCGCAGATGATATGAAGCTCGGGCATTTTCTCGTAAAAATACCGAAGCTTGGCCAGGATCGACGGTTTTGCCTGGATTTCGTCCAAAAAAAGAAGGGTCTTACCCGGAATTATTTTTACCTTCGCATCAAGTTCAATATACCGGAGTATGGATCCCAGGTCTTCAAAACTGAAGAATTCGGCCTTTCCAGGGGTTTCGTCAAAGTTGATCTCCACGTAGGTTTCGAATTCCCGCGCGGCAAATATGCGGACCAAGGCGGTTTTTCCCACCTGGCGGGCTCCCCGGATAACAAGGGGCTTTCTGTTGGACCTGTCCTTCCATTCTCGCAGGTAGGCTAAGGCAGAACGTTCCATTATCTGACTCATGGCCATAGTATACTATATTTTTGTCCATTTTTGTATATTTTTATAGGTTTAGGACAGGATAACAGGAGAAGC
>JBAQLW010000368.1:0-5483 GCA_049302175.1 Rectinemataceae bacterium | reverse complement strand
AGGAAGCCTTGAAGGCAGCCGACACCCTCCTCACCGAAGGCATCAAGGCCTCGATCATCAATTTCCACACCATTAAACCCTTTGACGAAGCCTGCGTTCTTGCGATGGCGAAGAAATGCGGAGCCATTGTCACCGTGGAAGAACATTCGATAATCGGAGGCTTGGGATCGGCCGTTGCCGAAGTTCTGGCCGGCCATTCGGACGCGAGATTCACCCGCCTCGGCATCAAGGACAGGTTCGGGGTTTCAGGAAAACCCGCCGACCTCTTCGCCGAATATGGGCTGACGCCAGCCGACATCGTAGCCGCAGCCAAATCGCTTTTAGCCTGAAGGAAAAAACATGGAAATTCAATCGTTTGAATTCGCCGGCGCGGGCCTTGCACGAGTCTATGAAAACGAGAAGTGGATGGTTGGCATCAAGAACTGGAAGCCAGCCAATGATATCAGTGGCATTGACTGCCTTGAGCGCCATAACGAAACCGATGAACTCTTCGTTCTTGTGGCGGGTTCCTGCATCCTGCTCTCGGCGACAGAAAAAGCAGGAGGAGGGTTGGATATCAAAGCGAACGTCATGATGCCCCTCAAAGTCTATAATATTCCCCGTTCTCTATGGCACAACACGGTCACGGTGAAGGGTACAAAACTGATACTCATAGAGGATTCTTCTACAGGCGCCTCGAATAGCGACGTCCTCCCTCTCGATGCGGATCAGATCGCAGCGGTCAAGAAGCTGACCGGGAATCGGTAAAGCCGACGGCACTCAGAAATCTATGAAAATAAGCGAAGTATTCAGTTCACGACGATCACGCATCATCGAAGTCGAAATGCCCAACGTCGGAGTAAACGATATAGCGGTCAGGGTTAAAGCTTGCGGGATCTGCGGATCAGAATACTATGCATGGGATACGGCTGAAGGCACGCCTCTGTATCTCGGGCATGAAGTGGCGGGGGAAGTGACTAGCGTCGGCGCTGGCGTATCAGGTATCGCGACTGGAGATGCTGTCACCGGCCTTTTTAAGCGCGGTTTTTCTGAATTTGCCGTAGCCGACGCTGCCGCCGTCATGAAATATCCCGCATTGCTGGATTTCAGTGAAGCATCCCTCGGCGAGCCTATTTCCTGTATTGTCAGCGGAGCCCTGCGTACCGATGTAGGCCTCGGAAAGACAGTTGCCGTAATCGGCTTAGGCTTTATGGGGCTCCTTGCCCTTCAACTCATGAAGCTCAAAGGAGCATACCGCCTCATCGCGATAGATGCGAGGAAGGAAACTGAGTATTTGGCCAGATTCTACGGTGCCGACGAATTCTTTTTTCCCGAAAATGTGCCAGATAAGTATCTTCTGACCGACAGTGCCGGTTTCGGCGGTGTCGATATCGTTGTCGAATGCACTGGAAACGCCAAGGCTCTGGATCTTGCCGTGAAGATGCTCAAACGCCATGCGATACTTTCAATTGTTGGCTACCACCAGGGCGGTTCGCGATGTGTCGATCTCCAGATGCTGAACTGGAAAGCCGCGGATATTATCAACGCCCACGAAAAACGGATCGATCACAAGATGCGTTGCATGGAAATCGGGTTGAATCTTGTGGCCAAAGGCCAGCTCCATGTCAAGAAGCTCATGACGAATTACTATTGTATCGATAGCATAGATTCGGCCTTCGAAGACTTTGGTAACAAGCCGGAGGGCTACATCAAGGGAATCGTAAGCGTCTGATTTCTCGCTGAGGAGAAATGTACATGAAGCGGATACGTGCTGGCTTGATCGGCGTCGGGACTATCGGCAATGCCCACATCGAAGCTATCAAAAGGCTCGGCTATGCCGATGTCGCCGCCATTTCGGTGAGGAACAAAGCAAGGGCTGAGGAGCTCTGCGGTTTTTTTGGAATACCAAAATACTATACTGATTACAGGGAAATGCTCAAAGATCCGGATATCGACGTTGTGCACAACTGCACGCCCAATATGGCGCATTTCAAAATCAACAAAGATATCATCCTTGCGGGAAAGCATATACTTTCGGAGAAACCGCTCACCGTTAACTCGAGCGAATCGAAAGAGCTGCTCGATCTTTTAAAAACGCACAACGTGAAAAATTCGATAAATTTCGTCTATCGACATTATTCTCTTGTTCAACAGATCAAGGGCATGATCGAGAACGGCGAGTTGGGCGATATATACGCTATTCATGGAGCTTATCTGCAGGATTGGCTCCTCTATGACACCGATTACAACTGGAGAGTCGACGCGAAACTTGGCGGTCCTTCCAGGGCGATGGCCGACATAGGTTCGCACTGGTGCGATCTTGCCCAGTTTTTGCTTGGGCAGGACATATCGGAAGTATGCGCCGACCTCGCCACCTTCGTTCCATTCAGGACGGACAATTCCTCCGGGGCAGCCCCGGGGCGACGCGTTGCGGTAGACACCGAGGATTACGGAAGCGCTCTGCTGCGCTTTACCGGGGGAGCGCGCGGCAGCTTCACCGTTTCCCAGGTGAGCGCCGGGTCGAAGATCGGGCTTGCTTTCGGCATCGACGGGAGCAAGGCTTCGGTAAAATGGGAACATGGACAGGCGGACAGATTATGGATTGGCCACAGGGACAGACCGAATGAAGTACTCACAATGCATCCGGGGCTGCTCAATGAGCGCGGGAAAAGCAGCAACCTCTATGACGGAAAAAGCGAGCGCTGGCCCGATGCCCAGAAGAACATGATTGACAGCTTCTACAGGACAATCCTTCAGGGCGACAAGCCACGCTACGCGGACTTTGCCGAAGGACACAAAATCACGAGGGTAGTGGAAGCGATCCTGGAGAGTAGCAGAAATCGCTGTTGGGTAAAGCTTTAAGCGTCCTGTAAATCCTGTCTGCCGAGGTTTTATCTAGCGAGGTTTCTTCTGTATCGACAATCCGATGAGGCCTGCCAAAACCGGCAGGGAAAAGAGCAGAAATATGGCCAACGGGAGCCCCCACAGGTCGCCAATTCTTCCAATAAAGATCACGGCCAGACCTCCGAGTCCGCCCGCGAGCCCCATAGATATGCCGGCGGCGAGAGCCTTGTTGTCGGGGATGGCTTCCTGCGCCGCTACGACGGTCACCGAAAAGCTGGCGAGGAGGCAGGCGCCGGCCAGGGCCAGGAAGACGATCGAAAGAGGACCCTGCGTCGAGAGGAAGGCGAAGAAGAAAGGCGTCGACATAATGAGGGAAACGACGATGAGGGGCTTCCGCCCATAGCGGTCGGAGATGAAGCCGCCGATAATGCCTCCGACCGCACCTGAAAAGAGCATGATGGTGACAAGGTGGCTGGCTGCAATGGCTGAAAGCTGCTTTTCCGCGAAATACAGAGGCAGGAGGGTAAGCATGCCTGTATAGGCCAGCGAACGCACGGCGATGATGGCCACGATGGGCACAAGCTGCCTCGATGCTGCTTTGACGGATGCGAGCACAGTCTGGAATGAGGGTACCGCTTTTGTCGACAGCTGGATGCGGGGCGCAAAGAAAAAGAGGAATACGGCGACAAGGATTCCCGGTATCACCGTGACGAGGGTCGCCCTGAGGCCAAAGGCCTGGAAAAGGGGAACGAGGAGCAGGGGGCCCAGGGCGAAACCGATGTTGCCGAAGGCGGAAAATATAGAGAAAAGGACAGCTTTGTGCTTGCCCGAGAGCAGGTTCATCATCGAGGCCGCCTGGGGGTGGAAGGCAGCCGTTCCCAGCCCGGCGAGGGACGAGAGGACGACCAGCATCCAGTAGCTGCCCACGATGCCCGTCAGACTCAGCATCAAGGCCATCCAGAGGGTTCCCACATGGACAAGCCAGCGCCTGCCCGTATTGTCGACAAAATAGCCGAACACGGGCTGCACGATCGATGAGGTGATCGTGAAGGAAGCGGTCAGGATGGCCGCCTTCGTGATCGTGAAGCCGTTGAGGGAGGCCATGAGGAAGGGCAGCATCTGGGGCAGATAGTTGCTGTAGAGGTCATTGAGCATGTGTGAGACGGTGAGGACCCCAATCTCCGAGTAGGGTATTTTTTCTTTTGCGGGCATTAAAAAATTCCTTCGCGATATAACGGATAATGCGAGGCACTCTACCACCCTTGTCGATGCCGCGCCAAGCCTTGATTGAAAAATCCGCAACGGTCAATCATCTTAACGGGTACTATGTGCGTCACCGCATAGATACAGCTTTGAGAAAACTGTATCCTTGGGTTACGAGGAGCATACCATGAAAAGATTTATCCTGATTGTAGTTGTTGTTTTGAGTGCGATGATCGCGTCATGTACGGTTTTTCTGCCCCAGCTTCGCCTCTCGGGCGTGATGTTTATAGGGGAATCGGAACGAAAGGCCAATCTGGTGACGATATCGGTGCAGCCCGGAAGGGAATACTCAGGGAAAAGTAATGGGAATTGGAATGGAAACGGGAATAGCTGGATAACCGGTTTTTATGTGGAATTTCGAAATCCCAACAATTATCCCGTCTATATAGTGTGGGAAAAGTCCTCGGTGAAATACGACGGCAAGGCGTTTTCTCCATTTGTCCAGGGGCAACGATACGAGGATTTTTCGCGGCCCATGAATTCCATGATGATTCCGCCCAATAGTACCGTGAGGAAATACATCTATTCATCACAGCAGCCATACAGGGAGGCTGGAAAGAGCGGCAACTGGAAAATGCGGCCGATAGAATCCAACAATGTCCTTCTTGTGTTCTGCGTCCAGTACAGGGATACGGTGGATTACTACACGATCGATGTTCGCTGAAATACTATTGACAGGGAGTAAACTATGAGTTCTAAAACGATTCTCGGATTTGTCTTGCTTGTGGCCGGGAGCATCGCGTTCTTCTATGGATTGAATGCCTCGAAATCCCTGGTTGAACAGGTCAGCAACACCTTTGTCGGCCGATTTTCCGATGCCACGACCTGGTACATGATCGGCGGCATCGCCGCGGCCGCGGCCGGGCTCCTCATTGTCCTGACCGGAGTCCGAGGCAGGCGAGGGTAGGGGCATCGCTGTCGCCGGCTGCGCCAGCTCCATCGCTGCTCTGGACGGCCCGGCCTCGGTGAGTGCATCATAGGGAGGGACGCGGCGATTCCGCGAACCTATGGTGGAGGTTTACCTTTGCGCGCATATACTCTGGATCACTATAAAACGAGTTCCGACTGGATTCTCGCGAGACTGCCCGGAAAACCCGAGATCGCCCTCATCCTCGGCTCCTCCCTCGGCCCCCTCGCCGACGAGATATCCGATCGAATCACGATTGATTACGCCGATATTCCCAACTTCCTCGTCTCGACCGCCCCCTCCCACGCCGGGAAAATGATTTTCGGCACGCTCGGGGGCAAGTATGTCGCCTGCATGTCGGGGCGCTTCCACTGGTACGAAGGCTACGACTTCGAGGATCTGGCAGCGCCTATCAGGGTGCTGAAGCTCCTGGGCGTGCGCGCCGCCGTACTCACCAACGCGGCGGGGGCCGTAAACACGGCGTACAAGG
>JBAQLW010000367.1:0-3087 GCA_049302175.1 Rectinemataceae bacterium | reverse complement strand
ATACAATTCCACCTCCCTCCAGGGGAATCTCTCCCAGGGTCAACGGGACAAGGCTATGTCGAGTTTCCGCTCTGGCCGCGCCAAGATCATGGTGGCGACGGACATCGCGGCGCGAGGCATCGATATCACCCAGATTTCGCATGTGATCAACTTCGATATTCCCGACACGCCCGAAGCGTACACGCACAGGATCGGCCGAACCGGACGCATGCTGAGGAAGGGCATCGCCCTTACCTTCGTGACGCCCGAGGACAAGCAGGTGCTGCGCGCGATCGAGCGCTTTATCGGCGCGCCTATTGAGCGGATGGCCTTCGCGCCGGAATCGCGATAGCTTCCTTCAATATCGACGTCGCCACTTGGATTTCGGCCGCGGCGGTCGGACCCGGCGTCCTGCCGAGCAGCTTTATCGTGCCGAAATCGCGCGCCGCGAGGTAGGCTGTCAGGGCTGACTGCCTTGCGGGCAAGGCCATATAGGCCGCCACGATGGCATCCAGGGCCGCCCTTGCCGCCGCCTTCGCTTTCGCCTCATCATCTGCGCCAACCACGACATACAGCACGCTCAGGTCGGAATCGTACCCGGCCTGGAATTCCCCTGCCGGGGCAGCCTTAGTGGCCGGTACGGCAGGCTGCTTCGCGTCGCCGGATTGGGCTTTTGAAGCGTTGGCGACGGCAGGCTTCTTCGCGTCCTGGATGGCTGCCTGGAGAAGGCTCGCAGGATTCGGCGAGAGGGGATCGTAGAAATACGCTGTCAGTTCGATTCGAGATGATTCGCCGGCAAGGTTTCCTTTGACCGAGGGGAAGACGAGCATCGCCACGCCGACGATGACAATCGCGGCTATTCCCAATATGGTCAGCTGGGCTTTCCATGTTTTTGCGGTTTTCACGGTATCTCTCCTTACTTCACTATTCGGAAGGATACCGAGGGAAGGCCGCTTCGGTTGCGCAAAAGTATTTGACATCAAGAAAACCATATATTATAGTCCTCTTGAAAGTGCGCCCATGCTGGCTTCCAGGAAGCCGCATCGAAGCCTTTCAAGGAGTCTGCGATATGAAAAAGTTGGCGTTTTTCGCGTTCCTGACGGTGATTGCGTTTGCGGGCTGCGATCTTTTCAGCAATTTCACGTTCAGCGACATTGAGGGTGATTGGGAATTCTCCGACAGGACAATAAACAACGAAGCCGCTACCAACATCCGGCTGGCTGTTTTATCGGAAGAAAGCTTCGACTTGGGCTGGGATACGGCAGACAACAGTTATTGGTTCTGGTGTGACGACGGATCGATGGAAGGAAACGTTTTCACAGGCGTGTACAGCGGGAATGATAATATCACTGGATCGATAGATGTCGATGAGCCAATCAAAATCACCTTCTCTCTGAAGGATGGCAAGCTTACCGCGAAGTTCGCCGGATCGGGCACTTTGGACGGCGTGGAGTTGACGGAAGGCGTACCGGCAAGCTGAATTCCAATTTGCTTTCCCGCATTTTTTTTACTGTGGCCTCTCTGTCACGATATACTGTGTTCGACAACGAAATGCTGTGCGGGAGGGCTTCATGTACGCCATAAATCTCACGTCAAAACGTTATGCGGAACTGGCTGGAGAAATTGATACGGTGATTATTCCGACGGGCAGCTACGAGGCTCACGGAATGCGCTGCCCCCTGGGCACCGACATATTGATGCCGGAACGTAGGTGACGATTCCCGCGCTGACGATCGCCTGCGACAGGATAGCCAAGGTCGGAGGGACGGCTCTTGCCATCAGTTGGTGGGCTACCTATTCGGCCGACATTCTGAAGATCTGCGAAACCCAGGGCCGCGCGGGCGAGTACGCTAATCCGATCGCTTGATTAGAGACAGAAGGCGGCGTAGAGAGGCAGGGTTTTTTGCCCGTTCTGGAATCCGAACTGCCGCGTAGACAGACGGATGCTCAGCTCGGGCTTATATCTCTCCCTGTATACCGAAAGGCTTCGGGACTTCACATGCTCTCCCGCCTTCACTTCGATGGGGATCAAACTCTCCCCTTTTTGCAGGATAAAATCTACTTCAGCCTGCCCTCCTGACTCCCAATAGTAGAGAGGGTAGCCTTTCGCCCTGAGGGTCTGGGCTATATAGTTTTCTGCCATAGCGCCTAGGAAGGTGAAGCCTGCGTGCTCCGAGAGTATGATCGAGGTGGGGATTCCCGATTTATTGGCGAGGAGACCCACATCATTCATGTAGAGTTTGAAAGCCGAGAGGTCGCGATAGGCTGAGGGAGGCATGAAACCGCCTTCGATCCTTTCGCATTTATCCACGAGGCTCGATGCCGCGAGCCAATCGATGGATGCTCCGAATAATGATGCCGATCCGCCCTTTCTCACCACTTTATATTGAAATTTCCGGTTCTCCTTGGCCAACTGGGCGGGGATGCTGTCGTAACAGGCGATGATCTTGGATGTCTCGGAGGCAGTCGCGTATTTTGTCATATCTGCGGTATATGCTGACAGGATAGCCTGCTGGATGAGGGAAGAATCCATGACTTTCCTTTCGCGCAGGTATGCACTTATAGCTGCCGGCATTCCCCCGACCACCAGGTAGCTTCGATATAGATCCAGGGCTTTGCTATGGAGGGATTCGGGCAGAGGACGGTTCGTGTTGTATCCTTCCCGTATTGCGGCGATGAGGAGGTCTTCGCCCAGGGCTTCCAGGAATTCTTCGAAATCCAAGGGGTGGAGGGTGAGCATTTCGACGTTGCCGACGGGAAAGGATGAAGAACGATTTTGAACCGATACGCCGAGAGTGCTTCCGGCAGCGATGATGTGATACTGGGGCGCGTTTTCGCGGAAATACTTGAGGCTGGTGAGGGCTCTTCCGCAGGCTTGGATTTCGTCGAATACGATAAGTGTTGTACTGGAAACGATGGTGCGGCCGGAGTAGGCCTCAAGAAGGTTGATAAGCCTTGCGGGATCGAGGTTGGCCTCGAAATCTTTGGCGAGGGCTGTATCGATCTCGAAATTGATATAGAGAGTGTCGTCGAAATACTTGGCCCCGAATTCCTTTATCAGCCAAGTCTTGCCTACCTGCCGGGCGCCGTAGAGAAGGAGGGGCATTC
>JBAQLW010000366.1:0-14839 GCA_049302175.1 Rectinemataceae bacterium | reverse complement strand
GGGCTCGCCCGCTTTGTCACCCACTACTGGATCAGGAAGGAACATATCGATAAGACCGTCGACCTGATCGCGGCCTTCCTCGCGGCCAGACCCCGCGGCTGAGCCCGGGAATAAATGCAGAATACCGAAGACAAGAAGATGGTCCGCGACGCGGGCATGCTCTCCGTCCTCACTATGGTATCGAGGGTGCTCGGCCTCGTCCGTGAGATGACAAAGGCGAGCTTCCTCGGCACGGGTATCCTCTCCGACGCCTTCACCGTTTCCTTCATGATCCCCAACTTCATGCGGCGCCTCTTCGCGGAGAACTCCATTTCCGTAGCCTTCATCCCCACCTTCAAGGGGTACCTGCACGACCAGGACGAGAAGGCGACACGGCAATTCCTTTCCGCGAGCCTCACTGTCCTCACGCTCCTCGTGTCCTGCGTCGTCGCCCTCGGCATCGCCCTCGCGCCCTGGATTGTCCGCGCCTTCGGCTCCGATCCAGTGGAGACTGCGGTATTGACGCGGATGATGTTCCCCTTCCTCGCCCTCGTGTCGATCGCCGCCCTTTTTCAAGGCATCCTCAACTCTTATGGCATCTTCGCCCCTTCAGGTTTTGCTCCTATCCTTTTCAACGTCTGTTTTATCGTCGTACCCTGGGCAGTCTCCCGGTGGATGCCCAACCCGGCGCGGGCCATGGCCGTGGGCGTCGTTCTGGGAGGCATGGCTCAGGCCCTCTGGCAGCTCCCGGCCGTCATTAGGACAGGAGCTAAATTCGGTTTCATCTCGCCAGCCATCGCCTTCCGCGATCCCGGCATGCTCAAGGTCTTCGCCCTCATAGGCCCGACCATCCTCGGCATGGCGGCCTACCAGATCAACGATCTCGTCTCGACTGCCTTCGCCTCCCGGGCTGGCACGGGCATCGCTTCCAGCCTTACCTATTCGATAAGGCTGCAGGAGCTCATCCTGGGCGTCTTCGCCGTGTCGGCAGGGACAGTCCTTCTGCCCCGTCTCGCCGACGCGGTGAAGAAGGGGGAGTGGGCGAGCTATTCCTCGGGCCTGGGCCGCACGCTCCGGAGCCTCTCCCTCACGACGATACCAGTCGCCGTCTTTTCCATGATAACCGGAAGTGAAATCGTGACCCTCCTCTTCAAGCGGGGGGATTTCACCGTCGAATCGGTGGCGCTCACGGCATCGGCCTTCTTCTGGCACCAGACCGGGCTCGCCTTCATAGCGGCCAACAGGGTTATCTCCCCCGCCTTCTATGCCCGCTCCGACTCGAAGACGCCCGCCTTCGCCGGCATCGCGAGCTTTGCCATCAATATAGTCCTCGTCGCCCTCCTCGCTTCCCGCTTCAAAGGTCCGGGCATCGCGCTTTCGCTTTCGCTCTCCAGCCTGGTCAACACGGTCATCCTCGTCATCGCGCTCCACAAACGGCGGACGGAGGGGATGGACGCAGCCCTGGGCGGCGCAGCCCTCTATGGATTCAAGCTCCTCGCCTTTTCCCTGGCCGCCGCCATTCCCGTCGTCATAGTGAGAAAACCTCTCCTCGCTGCTTTCGCCGAATTCGGATCCAGCCTCGCTCAGGTGGGTATCCCCTTTCTCGTCATGACGCTGCTGTTCGCCGCGGTGGGCATAAGCCTTCTCTTCATCACGAAGGACGAAACCGCCGTCACCCTGGCTGGATACTTTAGGCGAAAAGGTCGCGGACGCCCTTGACATCATTCCCTATGGATGGTAAATTCCTTCTGCTCTAAGCCTCGCCCCTGTAGCTCAGACGGCAGAGCATATCCATGGTAAGGATAAGGTCAACGGTTCGATTCCGTTCGGGGGCTTTTACATATTCTAGCAATCCAGGCGCGCAGAAGATGATTTGCGTCGCGAAAGGACAATACAATGGCCGGAAAGAAACAGACGGTAGAAGTGATCGCCCTGCAGTGCACCGAGTGCAAGCGCCGGAACTACACCACGATGAAAAACCGCAAGACTATGCAGGAAAAGCTTGAGCTGATGAAGTATTGCAAGTGGGACAGGAAACACACGCTCCACAAGGAAACCAAGGTCAAATAAGGCGGTCCGGAAGGGCTGACCTTTTTGGGATAGTAGTATTGCGCAGGCCTCAGGGTTCGCGCGATTCGCCCTAGGCCAGTAGCTCTAATGGTAGAGCGCCGGTCTCCAAAACCGGATGTTGAGGGTTCGAGTCCTTCCTGGCCTGACGCCAGCGTTTTTTGGATATCAAGGAGCCGTCATGAAGAAGATCATTCAGTTCTTCAAGGATAGTTACGCGGAGCTGGCCAAGGTTGTCTGGCCGAGCAGGGAAGATGTCATCTCCTCGACAAAGGTTGTCGTCATCTCCTCGGTCGCGATAGCGGCTCTGCTTGGTTTGCTCGATTTCCTCCTCGTGCTTGGAATCGAAGTTGTTTTCCGTTAAGGCGGAGTGAGGATGGCAAAATCCTGGTATATCCTTCATGTCTACTCGGGGTATGAGAACAAGATAGAGAAGACTATCCGCATCATGATCGAATCGGCCGAGCTCTCACGCGAGATCGTCACCGATATCAAAGTGCCCACCGAAGAAGTGACCGACGTCAAGGACGGCAAAAAAAAGACGGTGACGCGCAAGATCCTGCCGGGTTACATACTTATCGAGATGGATCTTCCCGACAATGGGTGGAAAGCCACCTGCTCGGGCATTCGCAAGATCACGGGCGTGACGGGTTTTGTGGGTTCGAATCTCAGCAACAAGCCCCAGCCTATTCCGA
Source organism: Rectinemataceae bacterium (assembly GCA_049302175.1). Classification (GTDB taxonomy): domain Bacteria; phylum Spirochaetota; class Spirochaetia; order Treponematales; family Rectinemataceae; genus CAYXUF01. Next base: position 12,098 of record JBAQLW010000366.1, on the reverse strand, counting down.
ACGAGGAAGTGCGCCGCATTCTCCAGCGTTCGGGCGAACTCAAGGGCGATCGTCAGGTGCGTATGAAGCAGACCTACTCCCAGGGGGAGCAGGTGAAGATAGTGGAAGGACCTTTCGAATCCTTCTCGGGTGTCATTGAAGAAGTGAATCCGGAGAAGAATCGCCTCAAGGTGATGGTAGGCATATTCGGCCGCTCCACGCCTGTAGAGGTCGACATGACCCAGGTCGAAAAGATCTGATTCACGCGGTCGGGGCGCCTTGGGCGCTGCCTGACTACCAGTGTTCTTTTAAAAGCGGTCCCGCGAAGATTCTTCAGGATTTTCGCGAGACTTCTCAGATAAGGGGTTTTTACTCTGCACGATGGGAGTTTCGTGGACGACAACGCCGGATGCGAAACGCTACCCCGGGCGCACAGGCGCCCGGGTACACCACACAAGGAGAGCGGCTATGGCCAAGAAGAAGATTACTGCGATCGTCAAGTTGCAGTGCCCCGCCGGCAAGGCGACACCAGCTCCGCCCGTAGGTCCAGCCCTGGGCCCGCACGGCGTTTCTGCGCCCATGTTCTGCACGCAGTTCAACGAACGCACGAAGGGGATGGAAGCGGGACTTATAATCCCCGCTATTATCACCGTCTACCAGGACAAGTCCTTCACGTTTATCCTGAAGACTCCGCCCGCCAGCGTCCTCATCAAGAAAGCATGCGGCATCGAAAAAGGTTCGGCGATTCCCCAGAAAGACAAGGTTGCCAAGCTCACGCTCGACAAGCTCGAGGGTATAGCGAAACAGAAGATGCCTGACCTCAACGCCAACGATATCGGCGCGGCTATGCGCGTCATCGCCGGCACCGCCCGTTCCATGGGCGTAGAGACGGAGCTTAGAAAATGAAGCACGGAAAGCAGTATCTCGAAGCAGCAAAGAAAGTCGACCGCGCCCAGGAATACGATCTGGCCGCCGCCTGCGCCCTCGTGAAAGAGGTCAAATGCGCCAAGTTCGACGAAACGGTCGAAATCCATGTCAGGCTCAATCTCAAGAAGAGCCAGTCGGTCCGCGATACCGTCGTTCTCCCCAACCAGTTTCGTGGCGAGAAGAAGGTCCTCGTGTTCTGCAAGCCGGAGCGCGTGAAGGAAGCCCTGGAATTCGGGGCGGCCTATGCCGGCGAAGCCGAGCTCATCGAGAAGATCAAGGGCGGCTGGACGGAGTTCGATGTCGCCGTCGCAACCCCTGACATGATGAAGGACGTCGGAAAGCTCGGCATGGTCCTGGGTCGCAAAGGGCTTATGCCCAACCCCAAGACAGGCACTGTCACCAACGATCTCAAAGCCGCGCTCGCCGAGCTCAAGAAAGGCCGGACGGAATTCAGGTCGGACAAGACCAATATCATCCACCTCGCCATCGGAAAGGCTTCCATGGAAGCCGGCCAGATAGCCGAGAACGTCACTGCCCTCATCGACGAGATCAACAGGAAACGCCCCGCCGACGCGAAGGGTGATTTCATGGGCTCCGTATTCCTCGCTCCCACCATGGGGCCGAGCGTGCGCGTCGCAATTGCCAAGAACGAGAAGAGGTAACCCTATGGCGATGAGAGCTACTAAAATACAGTCCTCGAAAGTTGAAGCAATCGACGCGCTGAAAAGCATGATCGGCGGTTCCAGCGACTTCGTTTTCGCCGAATACCGAGGCCTCACGGTCGAGCAGATCACCTCCTTGCGCAAACAGCTGCGCGAGAAGGGCGCCGAGCTGCACGTCGTCAAGAACAATTTCGCGCGAATCGCCTTCGAGGAACTGGGATACACCAAGGATGTGGAACCCGTGCTCGCCGGCCCCACGGCTGTCACCTTCGTCAAGTCCGATTCCAATGAAGTGGCCAAGGTTCTTCTCGGTTTCGCCAAGGAAGTTCCCAACCTCAAGATCAAGGGAGCTGTGGTGGACAAGAACTTCATGGATCTGGCCCAGATCGAGGCTTTCTCGAAACTGCCCGGCCGCGGCCAGCTCATCGCCATGTTGATGTCGGCGATGAACGGTCCCGCCCAGAACCTCGTCTATGTCCTCAACGCGATTCCCACCAAGCTGGTGCGCGTGCTCAAGGCCATAGAAGAAAAGAAAGCTAGCGAAGCATAACCCAAGGTTATGCTTCGCTTCGCCGAATTTATGCGGGGCATGAATTCGGTGCGCAGTGCTGAATCAGGTTTGTTGACCGTCAGGCTTCGGATTGCTGCCGTTCCTGTCGGTCTTGTAGAGAAGGCTGCCCGTATGGACGGTCCAGTGTTTTAAAGAGGAGAAGATAATATGGCAGCGCTTACCAAAGATCAGATCATCGACGCTATCGCTTCGATGACGGTTCTCGAGATCGCCGATCTCGTGAAGGCCATGGAAGAGAAGTTTGGCGTCACCGCCGCGGCCCCTGTCGCCGCAGCTGCTGGCCCCGCCGCCGCGGCCGCGGCCCCCGTCGAGGAGCAGACCGAGTTCACGGTCGTTCTCAAGTCGGGCGTTCCCGCCGACAAGAAGATTTCCGTAATCAAGGCCGTCCGCGCCATCACCGGTCTCGGCCTCAAAGAGGCGAAAGATCTCGTGGAAGCCGGCGACAAGGCTCTCAAGGAGAACGTCTCCAAGGAAGAGGCCGAAAAGGTCAAGGTAGCGATCGTCGAAGCCGGCGGAGCAGTCGACGTCAAATAAGGCATCGCGGCTGCTTGCCTGTGCGCTCAACGCGCGCTTCCGTGCAGCCCACAGCTCGTACTCAAGCGCTTCCTTTTCGGATGCGGCGCTATCGCGTCGTTTCGGGAGAGGAAGCGCGGTTTTCCGGAGACACTCGTGCTGAGTGTCTCTCGATGACCGCAAGTTTCTGATCGATCGCTGCGCGATGCGCGCCGCACGCCCATGGCGCGGCGACCTTCCGGCGCAGACCGAAGGACCCGCGCGCTTTTTGGCGTGCTTCAGGAGAGGTAACGGATGGCATATACTGAAAACAAGATCCAACGCCGCTACATAGGCAAGGATTTTCAGGAGGCGATGGAACTCCCCGACCTCATCGATATCCAACTCTCTTCCTTTGAGCGCTTCCTCCAGAGGGAGACGCTCCGCCAGGGCCTTCATCCCGAAGAACTAGGCCTCCAGGAAGTGTTCAGGGGTACCTTTCCGATAGAGAGCCAGTCGGGCGACATGGTTATCGAGTTTGACCGCTACAGCCTTGACGAGAGCGCGATGAAGTATTCCGAGCTCGACTGCAAGCAGAAGGGGCTCACCTATTCCATTCCCCTCAAGGCGACTGTCAATCTCGTGTTCCAGAAGACAGGGGAGATCCGCCAGAAGGAAATCTATCTCGGCGACATCCCCCTCATGACAGACAGGGGGACTTTCATCATCAACGGCGCCGAGCGCGTCGTCGTTTCCCAGATCCACCGTTCGCCCGGTGTCGTCTTCAGCCACGAGAAGGGCGTTTTCTCCGCCCGTCTCATTCCCTACAGAGGTTCCTGGCTCGAGTTCGAGATCGATCAGAAGAAAGAACTCATTTTCACCAAAATCGACCGCAAGAAGAAATTCCTCGGCACCCTCTTCCTCCGCGCCATCGGCTTCCAGAGCCGCGAGGAAGTGATCGATGCCTTCTACAAGACGACGAGTATCGAACTCGGCGACACCGCCGAGTCCAGAGAACAGATCGTGGGCAAGGTTCTCGCCAAGGCCATCTATATCGAAGTGGACGGGGAAAAGAAAAAGCTTTTCCGCGCCGGCGAAAAACTCCACCTCCATGAGATTGACGAGTTGGCCAACCTCGGCATCGACGCGATCGATATCATCGACTTCGAGCATCCCGATTCCATGCACAACGAGATGATCCTCCACTGCTTCAACAGGGAGGACGTCAAACTGGAGAAGGAGTCGGTCGAACAGGACGAGCCCTCCAAGGCCGACGCCCTCGCCGCCGTCTATTCCACCCTCCAGCCCGGCGAGCCCATCACGGTCGAAGGCGCCGAGAGGGACCTCACCTCGATGTTCTTCTCGCCCCGCAAGTACGATCTCGGCAAAGTAGGCCGCTACAAGCTCAACAAGAAATTCAACTATGCCACGCCCTTCTCCGAATTCACGCTCACGAAGACCGACATCGTGGCAACCATGAAGCATCTCATGGACGTGTACTATGGCGAAGCCTACGTCGACGATATCGACCACCTCGGCAACAGGCGCGTCCGCTCGGTGGGCGAGCTTCTCGCCAACGTCATGAAGAGCGCCTTCGCCCGCATGGAGCGCATCGCCAAGGAGCGCATGGCCCTCAAGGAAACCGAGACGGTGCGGCCCCAGGACCTCATTTCGATCAAGCCGATCGTGGCCGCGATCAAGGAATTCTTCGGATCTTCCCAGCTTTCCCAGTTCATGGACCAGGTCAATCCCCTCGCCGAGCTGACCCACAAGCGCAGGCTCAACGCCCTCGGCCCGGGAGGCCTCTCCCGCGACCGCGCCGGCTTCGAGGTGCGCGACGTCCACTACACCCACTATGGCCGCATGTGCCCCATCGAAACGCCTGAAGGACCGAACATCGGCCTCATCGTCTCCCTGGCCACCTACACGACGGTCAATGACTACGGCTTCCTCGAGACCCCCTACCGCAAGGTGCAGGACGGCATCGTCACGAAGGATATCGAGTATCTTTCGGCCATCGACGAGGACAGGTACTACATCGCCCAGGCCTCGGCCCGCATCAACGTCAAGGGCGACTTCCTCGACGAGTCCATCTCCTGCCGCCACCAGGGCGACTACACGATGCGGCCGGCCCAGGAGCTCCAGTACATGGACGTCTCGCCGAAGCAGATCATCTCGGTGTCGGCCTCGCTCATACCCTTCCTGGAGCACGACGACGCCAACCGCGCCCTCATGGGCTCGAACATGCAGCGCCAGGCCGTTCCCCTCGTATTCCCCGAACCTCCTAGAGTCGGAACGGGCATGGAGTGGAAGACGGCCTACGATTCGGGCGTCCTCCTCAAGGCGAAGCGCGCCGGCACGGTAGAGTATGTCGACGCCGAGCGCATCGTCATCGCCCCCGACTCGAAGGACCCGATCGCCGAACGCGATACCTACCTTCTCGTCAAATACCAGAGGACCAACCAGGATACCTGCTACAACCAGAGGCCCATCGTCAAGCTGGGCGAGAAGATCATGAAAGGCCAGGTCGTGGCCGACGGTCCCGCCACCTACAACGGAGAGCTGGCCCTCGGACGGAACATCCTGGCCGGTTTCGTGCCCTGGAACGGCTACAACTATGAGGACGCCATCCTCATCTCCGAGCGTGTGGTCAAGGAGGATATGTTCACCTCCATCCATATCAAGGAATTCCAGACCGAAGTCCGCGAGACCAAGCTGGGGCCCGAGCGGATCACCCGCGACATCCCCAACACGAGCGAGAAGATCCTCGACAACCTGGACGGCGAAGGCATCATCCGCGTCGGCGCCAAGGTCAAGGCGGGCGACATCCTCGTCGGCAAGGTGACGCCCAAGAGCGACACCGACACGACCCCCGAGTTCAAGCTCCTCAATTCGATCTTCGGCGAAAAGGCGAAGGACGTGCGCGATTCCTCCCTGCGCCTTCCCCACGGCATCGAGGGCACCATCATCGACGTTCAACGCCTGAAGCGCAGCAGCAACGACGATCTTTCGCCCGGCGTCGAGGAAGTGGTCAAGGTCTTGATTGCAGCGAAGCGCAAGCTCAAGGAAGGCGACAAGATGGCCGGCCGCCACGGCAACAAGGGCGTCGTCGCCCGCGTTCTCCCGATAGAGGAGATGCCCTATCTCGACGATGGCACGCCCCTCGACATCTGCCTCAACCCCCTGGGCGTTCCCTCGCGAATGAATCTCGGCCAGATCATGGAGACCGAACTCGGATGGGCGGCATCCACGCTGAACGAGTGGTTCTCTTGCCACGTCTTCCAGTCGCCCTCCCAGGAGCAGATCGAAGCTAAGCTCGAGGAAGCCAAGCTTCCCGGCAGCTGCAAGACCAACGTCCGCGACGGACGCACCGGCGAATCCTTCAAGAATCTCGTCACGGTGGGCGTCGTCTACTTCATGAAATTGCATCACCTTGTCGACGACAAGATGCACGCCCGCTCGACGGGTCCCTATTCCCTCGTCACCCAGCAGCCCCTCGGCGGCAAGGCCCAGTTCGGCGGCCAGCGCCTCGGCGAGATGGAAGTCTGGGCACTCGAAGCCTACGGCGCCGCCAACGTCCTCCAGGAACTCCTGACCATCAAGTCGGACGACATGACTGGGCGAGCGAAGGTGTACGAGGCTATCGTCAAGGGCGAACCACATACGGCCGCGGGCATTCCCGAGGCTTTCAACGTAATGGTACAGGAACTGCGCGGACTCGCGCTCGATATCCGGGTGTTCGACGCCAAGGGCAAGCAGATCGCGCTCACCGAACGCGACGACGACATCATCAATAAGAACACCGGAGCGTTTTAACCTTTAGGGGGTAGCATGAGAGATATACAGGATTTTGACAGTATTGCGATCCGCTTGGCCAGTCCCGAAATGATCAGGGCCTGGTCCTACGGCGAAGTCAAGAAACCTGAAACCATCAACTACCGCACGCTCCGCCCCGAGAGGGACGGTCTCTTCTGCGAGCGGATTTTCGGCACCACCAAGGAGTGGGAGTGCTACTGCGGCAAGTTCAAGTCCATCCGCTACAAGGGCGTGATCTGCGACCGCTGTGGCGTCGAGGTGACGCACTTCAGGGTGCGCCGCGAGCGCATGGGCCACATCGAGCTTGCCTGCCCCGTGTCGCACATCTGGTTCTACCGCTCCGTGCCCAGCCGCATGGGCCTCCTCCTCGACCTCCCGGTAGCGGCCTTGCGATCCATTCTCTACTACGAAAAGTTCATCGTCATAGATCCGGGTGAAACAGAGCTCAAGAAGATGCAGCTCCTCTCCGAGGAGGAGTACAACGAGGCCCAGGACCGCTTCGGCGGCGCCTTCTCCGCGGGCATGGGAGCCGAGGCCATCAGGTCCCTCCTCGAATCCCTCGATCTCGACGCCCTCGCTGGCGAACTGCGCGAAAAGATGATCGCGAAGGGGCCGAAGGCCGACAAGCGCCTCCTCAAGCGCATCGAGATCGTCGAATCGTTCAGGAATTCGGCGAACAAACCCGAGTGGATGATCCTCTCGGCCGTCCCCGTCATCCCTCCCGAACTCAGGCCAATGGTACAGCTCGATGGCGGCCGCTTCGCGACGAGCGACCTCAACGACCTCTACCGCCGCGTCATCAACCGCAACAACCGCCTCAAACGGCTCCAGAACCTCAACGCTCCCGAGATCATCATCCGCAACGAAAAGCGGATGCTCCAGGAAGCGGTGGACGCCCTCTTCGACAATACCAAAAAGAAGAGAGTGGTGAAGGGCGCCTCCAACAGGCCGCTCAAATCCCTCTCCGACATGCTCAAGGGCAAGCAGGGCCGCTTCCGCCAGAACCTCCTGGGAAAGCGCGTCGACTACTCCGGCCGTTCGGTCATCGTCGTCGGACCCGAACTCAAGATGTGGCAGTGCGGACTGCCCACCAAGATGGCCCTCGAGCTCTTCAAGCCCTTCATCATGAAGAAGCTCGTCGAGAAGGACGTCGTCTACAATATCAAGAAAGCCAAAATGCTCGTGGAGTCCGAGACGCCCGAAGTCTTCGCCGTCCTGGACGAGGTCGTCAAGGAGCATCCCGTGATGCTCAACCGGGCGCCGACCCTCCACCGCCTCGGCATCCAGGCTTTCGAGCCCGTTCTCGTCGAGGGCAAGGCCATCAAGCTTCACCCCCTCGTCTGCAAGGCCTTCAACGCCGACTTCGACGGCGACCAGATGGCCGTCCATGTCCCCCTCACCAACGCCGCCCAGGCAGAGTGCTGGACCCTCATGCTTTCGAGCCGGAACCTTCTCGACCCCGCGAACGGCAAGACCATCGTCTATCCCTCGCAGGACATCGTATTGGGCATCAACTTTCTCACGCGTCCCAAGAAGGAGGTCAAGGGCGAGGGCAAACGCTACTCTTCGGCCGACGAACTCCTCATGGCCTGCGAATCGGGAGCCTGCGAATATCAGGCTGAGGTTCTCGTGCCAGCCACCAAGAGCATCGTATGGGAAAAGGTCGGCAAGGCTCTGGAGTTGCCTGCCAACCACACCATCCGCACCACTGCCGGCCGTGTGCTTCTCAACGAAGCCCTGCCCGCCGAAGTTCCCTACATCAACTATTCCCTCACCGACAAGGATATCCGCGCTCTCATAGAGTACGTCTACAAGTTCAACGGACCCTATACCACCGTGCTGATGCTCGACGCGATCAAGGCGATGGGCTTCCGCTACGCCACTTTCTTCGGCGCCACCATCGGCATGGACGACATCGTCATCCCCGTCGAGAAGGCTTCGATGATCGACGCCGCCAACAAGCAGGTCGACTCCATACAGAAGCAGTACCTGGCCGGCCATATCACCACGGATGAGCGCTATAACCGCGTCGTCGAGGTCTGGTCCAAGACGAACGAGGAATTGACAGCCGTCATGATGAAAACCCTGGAGAAAGACAGGGACGGCTTCAACAACATCTACATGATGGCCTACTCAGGCGCGCGAGGCAGCCGCAACCAGATCCGTCAGCTGGCGGGCATGCGCGGCCTCATGGCCAAGCCGTCGGGCGACATCATCGAACTCCCCATCAAGGCCAATTTCCGCGAAGGACTGTCGGTCATCGAATTCTTCATCTCGACCAACGGCGCCCGAAAGGGTCTGGCCGACACGGCCCTCAAGACGGCGGACGCAGGCTACCTGACCAGAAGGCTCGTCGACATAGCCCAGGACATGGTCGTCAACGTCGACGACTGCGGCACCATCAACGGCGCCATCCACACCGCCATCAAGGACGGCGAGGAGATCATCGAGCCCCTGCGCGAGCGCATCATCGGCCGCTTCACCCTCGACCCGATCCGCCACCCCATCACGGGAGAGGTAATCGTCGATTCGAACGAGGAAATCACCGAGGAGATCGCGGGTTCCATCGAGGCGGCGGGCATCGAGGAAGTGACCGTGCGCACCGTCCTCACCTGCGAAGCGCGCTACGGCGTGTGCCGCAAGTGCTACGGCCGCAACCTCGCGACGGGTCGCACCGTCGATATAGGCGAGGCTGTCGGCATCATCGCCGCCCAGTCCATCGGCCAGCCTGGCACACAGCTGACGATGCGTACCTTCCATATCGGCGGCGCGGCGACGAAGGCCTCCGAGGAAAACCGCATTTATCTCAAATATCCTGTCCTTGTCACCAAGGTTCAGGGCACCTATGTCACGACGAAGGAAGGCCGCTTCCTGTTTACCAGGAAGGGCTACCTCTATGTCTGCAAGATCTTCTCCGCCTTCGATCTCGCCAAGGGCGACAAGGTCCTTGTCGAAGATGGCGCCAGGATCCTCAAGGGAGCTGCCATCATCCGCAAGAAGGGTAGCGGCGAAGTCTTCGCGAACGATATCTCTTACGCCAAGGTGACGAAAGAAAGACTCTTGCTGATAGCCCAGGAACAGAAGCTCGAAATCAGGAACGGCTCGGAGCTGATGGTCAAGGAAGGCCAGATGGCTCAGGCCAACGAATCCCTCGCCACCTTCGACCCCTTCGCCGACCCGATCATCTCCGAGTACGACGGCTATGCCCGCTTCGAGGACATCATCCCCGGCTCCACGCTGAAGGAAGAAATCAACGAGGAAACCGGCAACGTCGACAAGAAGATCACCGAGTTCACCGCCGAGCGCGATTCGAAACAGCCGCGTATCATCATCACCGACGAGGCGGGCAACGAAATATTCGCCTACCTCCTCCCCGGTGGCGCCTACCTCAATATCGAGGACGGCGAGATAATCAAAGCCGGCCGCACCCTGGCGAAAATCCTCAAGGAAAGCGCCAAGGCCATGGATATCACGGGCGGTCTGCCCAGGGTCGGCGAGCTCTTCGAGGCGCGAAAGCCCAAGAATCCGTCCATTCTGGCCATGGTTTCCGGCAAGGTCTCGATCCGCGGCAACATCAAGAACAAGCGCGTCATCATCGTGACCGACAGGTTCGGCAAGGAATACAAGCACCTCGTGCCCATGGGACGACGCCTCCTCGTCCGCGACAACGACATGGTCGAGGCAGGCGAGCTTCTCTGCGACGGCAACAGGAATCCCCACGACATACTCAATATTTCGGGCGAGCAGGCCTGCCAGGCTTACCTCATGGACGAAGTCCAGCAGGTGTACCGCCTTCAGGGCGTCACGATCAACGACAAGCATATCGGCGTCATCATCCGCCAGATGATGAAGAAAGTGGAAATCGTCAGCCCGGGTGACACGCGCTTCATCTACGGACAGCAGGTAGACAAATACCGCTTCCACGAAGAGAACGACAGGGTGATCAAGGAAGGCGGCCAGCCCGCGGTGGCCCGTCCCATGCTTCTCGGCATCACGAGGGCATCGCTCAAGATCGACTCTTTCTTCTCGGCGGCATCCTTCCAGGAGACGACGAAGGTTCTCACCGACGCGGCGATCGCCGGTTCCGTCGACAGCCTGCGCGGCTTGAAGGAAAACGTCATCATCGGCCACCTCATCCCCGCCGGCACCGGCATGAGGATCTACAAGAACATCAAGCTCTCCGACGCCGAGCATGAGGACCTGGACGGATACGTCGAGGAAATCCTCGAAAAACGCAAGCTGGAGAAGGAAATGGCCCCCATCCCCGCTCTCGAGGACAGGGCGGATTCTTCGGCTACCTTCGAGGAAGAAACAGTATTCGAAAATGACGCCGGCTTCGAGGCCGTGCAGGACGAGCTGTAGAATACGAAAGGCTATCCGTGTTTAGCTGAGGTTTTAGGATCGGGTATCCGGGCTTGAGTCCCGCGCCCGTATTGACAATGTTTGATCCGCAGGGGTATCTTGGATCGCCTGGGAAGCGCCACCGCACTTCCTTGGCTATCCTGAACCCGCGAACAATGAAACTGGTCCGCGCGATGCTGACGCGCAAGCGACCACATAAGGGAGTCTAGAGCATATATGCCGACGATCAACCAGCTTATCCGCCTCGGCAGGAAGCCGAACACGTGGCGGACCAAAGCCCCGGCACTCGATGAGTGCCCCCAGCGTCGCGGCGTCTGCACCCGCGTCATGACTGTAACCCCCAAGAAGCCGAACTCGGCCTTGAGAAAAGTCGCGCGCGTGCGCCTGACGAACGGCATTGAAGTTACCGCCTATATTCCGGGTGTTGGCCATAATCTTCAGGAGCACTCCGTGGTGCTCGTCCGTGGAGGCCGCGTAAAAGACCTTCCCGGTGTGCGCTACCACATAGTCCGCGGCGCCAAAGACACGCTCGGTGTCGAAGACCGCAAGAAGGCTCGCTCGAAGTACGGCGCCAAGAAGCCCAAGGCGTAAGGGAAGAGGCAAAAATAAATGGGCAGAAAAAAGAAATCGATCGATCGCGGCCACGCGCCCGATACGAAGTACAATTCAGTAGCTATCACCAAGTTCGTGTGCAGGATGATGATCCAGGGCAAGAAGTCCACGTGCACGCGCATCATGTATGACGCGCTTGAAATCATGCAACAGAAGGCTGGCGTTCCCGCTCTCGACATCTTCACCAAGGCGCTCGAGAACGCGAAACCGGCTGTCGAAGTCAAGTCCCGACGCGTCGGCGGCGCGACCTACCAGGTTCCCATCGAGATCCGCGATTCCAGGCGTGAAGCCCTCGCCATGCGATGGCTCATCAACGCCAGCCGCTCGAGAAGCGGCAAGGCCATGCCTGACAAGCTCGCCGACGAGCTGCTCGACGCCTTCAACGGCACCGGCACCGCCATCAAGAAGAAAGAAGACATGCACAAAATGGCTGAGGCCAATAAAGCTTTCGCCCACTACAAGTGGTAATAGTTTTCTTTTAATCATTAAAGCCCCAGCTACGCTGGGGCTTTTATTCTATATCGGCGAAAGCTTTATTGGCTCTCGCGCGCTACCGCGCGCGTGGCCATAGGTGCCGCCATTATAAGTGGTAGTCTAACTACTTAAGCAGCATAAAGGGGTAATCTACGAAGTAATCGTAGATGACCCCTTTTTTTATATGCAGCAAAGCCTTGTTG
>JBAQLW010000365.1:0-3918 GCA_049302175.1 Rectinemataceae bacterium | reverse complement strand
TGTAGACGGGAATTCCGTTCGAAAGGGTCAAGGAGGCGAAGGTAGGGAGGTTGTCGCGGACGAAGGCCGGTTCGGCTTGAGACGCGGCTGGGTCGGCTGGGCTGGCCTGCGCCGCGAGGCCCATCGGCGCCGCGAGCACCGCGAACGCCATGAGCGCGATCGCCGGTATGAATTTCAGTTTAGCGGGTTTCATATTGGTCCTCATTTCTGCCACCAGAAAGCGTTGTCCGCGCTCACATTCAGATAACCGTATTCGTGCATCTTTTCCCCCAGCATCGCGTCCGTTTCCAGGGTGCTTGCGCGGATTCGCATGAGGGTAGCCGCTTCCGGCGTCTTTTCCCTGCCTACGATGTATCGCAGCGCGAGGTCGGCTATATCGGTCCAGTTCACCTTGCCGCAGTTTTCCTCATAGGCGAAAAAATAATCGGCGGTGGCGGTGGACCACCAGAAGGTGAGCGTGTCGGTAACGAAGCTCTGGACGCTTTCCATGGCGTAGATGTTCTGATCTATGAGTTTTGTCTTCGCTTTCTCGAGTTCGCCGGCGCCGAAATAGCGTTCGGGATCTTCAGCGATCAGGGCGAATTCTTCGAGAACGGCGGCGCGCAGGGCCTCCGTCCTGTCGAGGATGGTTCCTTCGGCGGCGGGATCCTGGATCACCATATAAGCAGTAAAGATGAAGTTGCCGCCGTCGCGGGCGGTGGGATAGGAGAAATCGATGTATTCGGCATCGTAGAGTCCATCGACTTTCTCCATGATGGAAGTTTTGAAGCGGCCGACGGGCGACGAGAGGAGAAAGAGGAGCACGTCGGACGTGTAGGTATCCTTGGTCTGGCGAAGCACATCGGGGCCTCTCCATCGGTATTGGATCTGGGCAAGGCCCCTGTAGAAAAGCTCTTCGGCCGACACCAGCTTTATGCCCGCGGGGAACGCGCCATGGGGCGGTTCTCCGATCGAGGGCGCGGGCACCCCTGCCCAATCGCCGAAAAGTCCGCCGGCAAGGGCGAAGACTTCTTCGGGCACGCAATCGCCGCCAACGATGAGGGTCATGTTGCCCGGTATGTAGAAGGAGCTTTGCATCGCTCTCAGCTTGTCTACGTTGGCCGATTCTATATTGCTTTCCGGTCCGTCGACGTTCTTTCTCCAAGGATAATCGGCGAAGATGCGCGACTCGAGAGCGTTGTTGGCTATACGGGCGGGGTCGCTGTGATAGCCCTTGATTTCATTGAGCACGACTTGTTTTTCGTTTTCCAGGGTTGCCGGATCGAAGACGGGATAGCGAACCGCCTGAGCCCAGAAGTCCATGCCTTCGGCTAGTCTTTCCGAGGGTACGGTGATGTGGTAGTTGATGAATTCGGTGCCGGTGGCGCCGTTCCAAGTCGTCGTGCCCATGTTGTTGAGGGCCGCGTTGAACGCTTCCTTAGTGGGGTACTTTCGGTTTCCGGCGAAGAGCATGTGTTCGTAGAGATGGAAGAGTCCGGCGGTTTCCGGCGTCTGCGCGCTGGCCCCTCCCCTGAACGCCATGCATATGGTGACGAGGGGTACGGAGCGGTTTTCCACCGCGAACACTTCCAGGCCGTTGGGCAATACCGTGTGGGAAATGCTATCGCCGCCCTTGCCCTGAGCCGACGCTGAAAGCAGAAGAACGGCGAACAGGATTGCCGCCGCGACGCGTTTCATCAGGCTTCTTGTTCTTCTTAGGTTAATCACGGGATTTCTCCTCTTTAGAGCATCGAGCGCAGGATGCCCGTCAGTTCGGCCGCATCCAGGATGACGGGTACGGGATAGGGAGTGCCATGCGCTTCCCTGAAAGCGTCGACGACGATGCCTGCTATATCTTCTTCCTTGAGGAATACGGCTTTTTCCGGGATGCCTACGTTAGCGTTGAGCGCGCGAACCGCTTCGACGAAGGCGAGCGCGCGGGTTTTGGCGTCTTCGCTATTGCCGCGCCTGCGGATGCCGGCTGCCTCGGCGAGGTCGGCCAGGCGCTCGGGGCAGGCGATTTTATAGAGGTCGAGGAAATATGGCAGTGTGATGGCGTTGGCGAGGCTGTGCGGTATGTGGTAGCGCTCGCCGAAGCGATGTGCGACGGCGTGGACGTAGCCGACGAATCCGCGCGTAAATGCCCGGCCGGCGAGGTGGGAGGCCCGTAGCATGGCTTCGCGCGCCTCCACCTTGGTTCCGTCGGCGCAGGCGGTGGGGAGGTTGGAAAAGATGAGGCGCGTTGCTTCCATAGCCTGGACGTCAACGTCGGAATAATGAAGGGTGTTGGTATAGGCTTCGATGGCGTTTGTGAGGGAATCGATACCTGAAGCAGCCGTGAGTGCTGGCGGCAAGCTGATGGTCAACATGGGGTCGAGTATGGCTGTGTCGGGGGGGAGACGGGGATCGAGGATGATGACCTTGCGGTGGCGTTTGTTGTTGGTGATGACGGCTACCGCAGTGGCCTCGCTGCCTGTGCCGGCGGTCGTGGGTATGCAGATGAAGGGAAGGCCGCCATTTCGGAAAGACAAGATGCCAGAGAATTTTTCTATGTTTTTTTTATGGGTGGCACCCATTCGGATGAGTTTGGCTGCGTCGATAACCGAGCCGCCGCCGATTGCTATCACCGCATCGCAGCCCTTCTCCTTGAGTATGGCAAGACCTTGGGCACACAGTTCGTAGGAAGGGTCGGGGAGAACGGCGTCGAAGATGGCGAAGGGAATTTTCGCTTCGGCGAGGATGGTTGTCAGCTTGCCGACGATACCGGCTTTTATGAGAGTGGCGTCGGTGACGATGAGGGGCTTACTCGAGTGATGGACCTTGAGTTCGGATGGGACGAGTTTTATGCTTCCGGGACCAGTGAGGAGTGTGGGAATTTTCTGCGGTATGAGCGTGAGTATCCGCGCGGCCGCATTGAACCATACCCACTTCACCGCATGTTTCATCGTTTCCCCTCTGAATCAACGCTTCAGGAAGCGGAGAAAGCCGCCTTTATCGATATAGTTGCTTTCGTGCGCAAGCTTGCCATCCCTGTAGTAGCGCACATAGGGGACTTGGTCGTTGCCGAAGGCGTTTTCCTTGAAGGTCATGAATTCCTCGAAGAAGCTTTCCCTGTCATATTCGATCCAGTAAAGAGAGAGGGCCGCGTCCTCCCTGAGGCTTCCGAGATAGGTTTTCATCCACATCCACTGCGGACACCAGCTCTGCGTGAGGATGATGGCCACGGCAGGGGCGGAAGCCGTGATTCCAGGGGAGAATTCGCCCGCCGTTATGGCGGCCTGACATTCTTCAGCGCTTAGCTTTCTCATCATTGTTCGATGATATACGGGCTTGCCGCCGGGTGCAAGGGAAGCTTTTTCCTAGACTGTTGTATGCACCCACTTCCCTCGACGATAGCGAACGGCGATAAAGGTGAATCGGACAAGGATGTCGGCGGAGAGGGCGAGCCATGCGCCGAAAAGGCCCAATGAAAAGGCGTGGCCAAGAAAATACGCGAAAAGAGGCCGCACGCCCAGGATGCCTATGGCCATCGAGATGGCGGGGTAAAGTGAATCGCCGGCGCCGCGGAGAGCCCCGGCGAATATCTGGAAGGAAGACTGGAAGGGTTGGTTGAAGGCGGCGAGTATCATGATGCCTGAGCCTAGGGCAATGATATCGGGGTCGGCGCTGAAGAGGGATATGAGGAATCCCCTGAAGGCAAACATCAGGATTCCCATCAGGGTGGATATGATCGCGCCGACTTTCTGGCAGGCGGCGGAAGCCTCCCGGGCTTCCTGGGGGTCGCCGCGGCCGAGAGCCTGGCCGGTGAGGCTTGTGGCGGCTATACCGAAGGCCTGGCCGTTGACGAAGGAGAGGTTGAGTATGGCGAGGGCTATCTGATGGGCGGCGAAGACTTTGGTGCCCATGGCGGTGATCGTCAGCGTGTAAAGAAGGAGGCCG
>JBAQLW010000364.1:0-10049 GCA_049302175.1 Rectinemataceae bacterium | reverse complement strand
TCTCTTCCGACCCATCACGAAATGGACGACGCGGCTGACGCGCGAGCGCGCCGACCAGATCATCGATCAGGCATTGCGCATCGCCACAGCCGAGGTTCCTGGACCAGTCCACATCGGCCTGCCTGAGGACATCGGCTCACTCGAATCCATTTCGACAAGCCCGGCCGGACAGATTCTTTCAACCCCAGCCCCCTCGCCCGCCGATGAGGCGCTCCTCGCCTCGATGGAAAAAGTGTTCGAGGGTTCCCGACGTCCCATCCTCGCTGTCGGTCTCTCGGCCGTACGAAGCAAGGCTGGGAAACTCATCGCCCAGATAGCTGAAAAGCACGGCGTACCCGTGATTCTGACGCCAATGGCCAAAGGCATCATCTCAGAAAACCATCCCTGGTATACGGGCGTTCTTTTTCACGCCCTCAGCGACAAGGTGGCCGAAACCCACCGCGAAGCCGACCTCGTCGTCGCCGTAGGCTACGATCCTGTGGAATTCAACTTCGAGGACTGGATGCCCGCCGTCCCACTTCTCCACCTGGACACCTTGGAAGCCGATATCGACCGAAGCATCTACCACGAAGTGCATGACATCGTCGGCAATATAAACGCATCGCTCGAGCGGCTGGCAGCCTTGCCTCCCCTAAAGTCGGGCTGGGATGTCAAAAAGCTTGCTGACCGACGGCGCGCGATGTTCGAGCGGTTCATCCCCAAACCGGGCAGCTTCGGTCCCTTGGCCGCGATGTCCATCCTGCGCGAAATCCTGCCCCAGGACGGCATAATGGCCTGCGACGTGGGTGCCCATACCCACCTTATCGGACAGATGTGGCACACCCCCGAACCCGGGCTCCAACTGATGACGAACGGCTGCTCCTCGATGGGCTTCAGCATTCCCGCGGCCATAGCGGCCAAACTCTGCCGCCCCGACAAGAAGGTAGCCTGCGTGGTTGGGGATGGAAGCTTCCTCATGATGGCGGGCGAGATGGCCGTGGCGCGACGGCGCAAGCTCCCCATCGTCTTCATCGTCCTCGCCGACCAGAACCTCGAACTTATAAGGCTTAAACAGCACCATAAGGGATTCGCTCAATTCTCCACAGTTCTCTATGAGGAGAATGTCACCAGCGCCGAAAGCGTGTTCGGCGTGCCCGTGATTCGCGCTGACGACGCGGTCCAGTACAGGACCGCTCTCGAGAAAGCCTTCGCGGCCGATGGTCCTGTCATTGTTGAAGCCCATATCGATCCGTCGGAATATGATAGTCTCATACTTAAGAAACATAAATAGGAGGTTCCTCATGGAATCCAGCAAAAACATGCCCTCATTCAGCCCTGAAGCCTTCATGTCCGCGAGGCTTCAAACTGTGCCATTTTCCGGCATCAGGAAAGTGTTCGACAAGGTGAAGGAACTCGAGACGGCAGGCCGCGACGTCATCCACTGGCAGATCGGCCGTCCGGATTTCGATACCCCAGCCCACATCAAGCAGGCGGCGGCTGAAGCACTGCAGCGCGGCGAAGTTCACTATGCCCCCAACCTGGGAACCCCCGCCCTGAGGCGAGCCATCGGCGCCCGCACCAGCATCGATACCGGCATCGCCGTCGACGGAGAAAAGCAGTCCGTCGTCATGGCGGGCGCCAACGAAGGCATCATCGTTTCCATGCTCGCCTTCATCAACCCGGGCGACGAGGTGATCATCGCCAATCCCAATTGGCATCACTACAAATCCTGCGTCTCCCTGGCTGGCGGAGTGCCTGTCGAAGTGGCCGCGACCGAAGCCAACGGATTCACCCTCGATCCCGAGGAAGTGGAAAGCAGGATCACCAGCCGCACGAAGATGCTCTGCATTACCTCTCCAGGCAACCCTACTGGCTGCGTTCAGACCAAGGATAGCCTCGAAGCCCTGGCGCGCATAGCGATGCGCCACAACCTCATCGTCCTTTCCGACGAAATATATGCCCGCATCTATTATGGCAAGGAGCCTGTCGCGCCGAGCATCTATTCCATACCCGGCATGGCGGAACGCACCATAATCATCAACGGCTTTTCCAAGACCTATTCGATGGACGGCTGGAGGTTGGGATGGACGGTGGCGTCGGAACAGCTCACGAGAGCGATTCTGAAAGTCAGGCAATACACGACCGTCTGCGTGAACACCTTTATCCAGAGCGGCGCCGCCGTGGCCCTCAGCGCGGATCAGACCTGCGTACTGGAGATGGTAGGCGAATTCGCCAAGCGCCGCGGAATACTGTTGCGCGGCCTGAGCGCCATCCAGGGCGTGACCGTCGCCGAACCCATGGGCGCCTTCTATGTTTTCCCAAACATCAAGACCTTCGGAAGGAGTTCCGCCGATCTGGCCGACTGGCTTCTCTCGGAACACGGAATAGCCACGGTGGCCGGAAGCGTTTTCGGCGATGCCGGCGAAGGCTACCTCAGGATAGCCTATTCCTGCTCAACATCCGAATGCGAGCGCGGCGTGGAGCGGCTCGCCACGGCCCTCGGATCGCTGCGATAATCATCGACAAAAGAGGATATATTCAATGGAAAATTACCGCGTAGCCGTAGTCGGCGCGATGGGTGCCGTCGGTACAGAGCGGCCTCTGAGGGCGCCATCGTCATCGACAACTCCAGCCAGTGGCGCATGGATCCGGGCGTTCCCCTCGTCGTGCCTGAGGTCACTCCCTGAGCCCTCGACTACCATAAAGGTATCATCGCAAACCCGAACTGCTCGACCATACTGAAGAATCAGGCGAAGGAATTCTCCAAGGGCAAGCCGGTGAGCGTCTCCGTCTATCCGAAACAGATCCTCTTCAACGCCCTGCCCCATATCGATGTCTTCCTGGAGAATGGCTATACGAAGGAAGAGATGAAGATGGTCAACGAAACGCACAAGATCCTGGATCCTTCGATACTGGTGAGCCCAACCGCCGCCCGTATCGGCGTCTTCAGAGGACACTCAGAATCGATCAATATCGAGACTGAAAAGCCTTTCACCATCGAACAGGTGTTTGAGCTCTTGAGGAAGGCGCCTCGGGTGATCGTCATGGATGATCCTGCCAATATAATGTATCCCACCGCAATGGTCTCAACATGTGGGTAGTCTCAGACAATCTGCGAAAAGGCGCCGCCCTCAACGCCGTGCAGATCGCCGAAGTACTCGCGCAAAAAGGCCTGCGCGCCCGGGCTTTCTGAGCTCCCTCTGAAGCAACAAATGCCTGGGGTAATGCCCAGGTATTTTCATTTTGTGACCTAAATTGACAAGCTCCTCTACCACATTTATAGTTAGTAGTTGGCTGATGTCATTTTCTAACTGACACTGAATGGAGCCGAGATGGGTTCAATCCGCGACCGCTACATGTCTCTCATCGCCCGCATGCTGGGCAGGATGAAAAAGCAGACGGAAATATCCGACAAGGATGTA
Source organism: Rectinemataceae bacterium (assembly GCA_049302175.1). Lineage (GTDB taxonomy): Bacteria > Spirochaetota > Spirochaetia > Treponematales > Rectinemataceae > CAYXUF01. The sequence continues at coordinate 6,648 of JBAQLW010000364.1, read as the reverse complement.
TTCCAGGCAGGCGACAAGGGACTTCTGCCTCTTATCGACCCCATCCTCAAGGACCACCTCCAGCCCGGCTCAGGGATTGATGGTTTCGCCAATCTGGAAGACCTCATGGCGAGAGCCAAGCGGGGCGAATCCTGTCTGCTTCTGCTGGAGCATTATTCCAATTTTGATTTGCCCTCCTTTCACTACCTGCTCAGGGAATCCGGTACGGGTGGCGAGGCGATAGCCGATACATTGATCTCGATCGCCGGCGTAAAGCTGAGCGAAGCCAATCCCATCGTGAGTGCCTTCGCTCAGGCATATTCGCGCATCATCATCTATCCCAGCCGATCCATCGAGATTCTCAAGAAAAACCTCAAGGATCCTACCAGGCTGTATCACGAGATGATGCGCGGGATGTCCATAAACCGCGCCGCGGTGCGCGCTCTCAGCAAAACGAAAACCTCGGGCAAAATTCTTCTCGTTTTTCCCGCCGGCACCCGCTATCGCCCATGGGATCCGGGTTCGAAGCGCGGGGTGAGGGAGATAGCTTCCTATATCAAAGGTTTCGAGAACTTCTGTCTTGTGGCGGTGAACGGAAACATTCTGCGCATCAACCCCCAGGGCGATATGGAGGACGACATCCTCCACGAGGATAGTGTTATCTTTACAGTGAGCCCGGTCCAAAGAAGCGAGGTCTTCCTGAAACACATCGATAACGAGCATCATTTCAGGGATGACAAAAAGCAGGAGATTGTCGATCATCTGATGGAAGATCTGGAGAGCATGCATGTCGCGGCCGAGAAAAAACGAGCCGGGCTACAGCCTTGAACCTCGCCTCAGCCATCAGGGCCGCCTGAACAACCTTTTCGCGGGGTTGATGCCGAAACGTCCGAGAAAATAGAGCCAAGCCCAAGCGAAACCCGCGAGATGGGTGAGGTGAGCTACCGAACTCCTGAAGCTGAGAAGCTGAGAAGCCACCTCAATGCCGGCGTAGCCCAGCACCATCACGGGTGCCCTTATGGGCAGTATTCCATAGAGATAGATCATGGCCTCAGGGTTGACGATGGCAAAGGCCAGAAGGAGAGCGAACACAGCCCCAGAGGCGCCGATAAGCATCGTGTACCAGGCTCCCGTAGCCACATAGATGACGAATGAAACCAGCCCGGCCAGGATACCGGTGAAAAAATAGAAGAGCAGATATTCCTTGCTCCCCATACTCCGTTCCACTTGGGTACCGAAAAAGAAAAGGCCTAGCATGTTGACGAGGAGATGGCTGATGTCCGCATGGGCGAACATATAGGTGATGGGCTGCCATAGGTAGCCTGAGAGCATAGCCACTGGACTGAGGGCCATGTAAACCCTGACGGTGGGAAAGGCGTAACTGAGAGCGAAGAAGAAAATATTGGCGGCGATGATATAGAGCGTCGCGTTGAAATATGTATACCGAAAAGGTTTTCTGATCGATGTTAGTGCTGCCATCATTCAAGGATAAGCATTTTCACTTTCAATGAAAAGGTCGCTCAGCCTTTTTCAATATGGGAAAGCAGATCTTTGAGCGTAAAGGGTTTGGCCATAAGGTCATCCATGCCCGCCTGCCTGCAATGTTCCAGCTCCTGGACGCCCACGCGTGCGCTCATCCCGATTATCCTCACGCCCATCCCGGGGAATCGGGCTCTGAGGATGTTTGATGCCTTGTAGCCGTCCATCTCCGGCATGAAGCAATCCATAAAGATTATCGTGTAACTCGTCGATGAACAGAGGGCAAGCGCTTCTTCCCCCGAGCCCGCAAAGTCAGCTTTGTAGCCGCGGAGGGAGAGCATCCGTCCCATGATATCGCGGTTAGCCCCGCTGTCATCAACAATGAGGATGGGCATCGCAGCCTTGGGTTTTTCCTCTTCAAGCGAGAAGAGGAATTCCTGTCTGCGCAGTTCGACAGGCTTGGGCTGCGCGGACTTTTCGTAGGCAGGCAGACGAGGAGTCGATCTCGGTTCCAACCTTGATTCGGGTTTTGGCTCCGATTCTGCCTTGTCCGGTTTCCCCTCCTCGAAGAAAAACTCCGGCATATAGAGCTGGCCCTTCACGGCTGGCCCCTTGAATTTCACTTCCTTGCCGTTGCGCATGGGCAATATGATGGGCGTGGGAGCCGGTCTTTTTTCCGCTGTCGGAACCACCGTCGGTTCGACAGGGACTGCGGGAGCCTGGACGGGGATTTGATCGATACTGTCCACCGGAGCATCGGCTGCCATATCGGCCGGGCTGTCAGAGGCCTCCGGCGTTGGGGGTTCCGCCTCCAAGACCTTTCCTGGCTCGCCCAGGAGGGTTTTTCCGGCTTTGGAATAGAAGATGATGAAAAGCAGGACAGCGCCGGTGAGCCCCGCGGCGAGGAGGATATAGAGGAAGGGATCAGCCGTCGTCCAACCTCTTGCCGGGAGCGCATGAACTTGCCAGTCGGCGCCTGGAAGCTTCAAAGGGCTGGATGCCCCATCGGCAGCCTGTGCCGCGCTATCGCCGGAAAAATAGTGCCGTTCTCCATCCGAAAAAGCAAAAACGAGGCCGGGATAGTGTTTCTCCAGCCCAAAGGATTCCACCAGTTTCCCGAAATCCACGGTGAGGCTTACGAAGCCCCACAGCTTGGCAGCTGAGAAGACGGGATAGCGCAGAAAAAGTATGTTTCCCCCGTCCACGGACTCAAAGGGGCCGGAAACCACGGCGGAACGATTCTCCACGGAGAGGGCAAGGGCATCGCGCCTGTCGGGATTGGAGAGAAGGTCGTGGCCGATGTTCGATTCATTGCCCTGCTCTGGAAAATGGTATTTGACGATGGCGGATGGCGCGGTGCTCACTCCGATGACGACGGGCTGGGATCGCATGATCGATGATGAAATCGCCTCGATCTGGGCTTTCCCGAGGGCGGGATTCGACTCCAGGGCAGACTTCAGCGTCAATCCCTGGGCTAGAATTTTCTCAACCGAAGCGGCTATTTCCTCGGAAGCCCGGAAAGCGATGGCGCCACAGATATCCCTCTCATTGTTGCTGACCTTGGAAGAGAGCGCAAAGAAGGCGGTGACGACGATGATAGCGAACAGAAAGGGGAGAGAGAATGCCCTTCCGAGTGCCTTAGGTCTTTCCGCCTTCAATCCATTGGTTCTGCTCACGCTGATTTCCCTTTTCCAAGCTCACACTTTAGAATGAAGAAAGCCGGCCGTCAATAAAAAAGCCATCCTTGCTAGCAGCACGGATGGCTTACATCAAAAGGCGCCGATCGGAATTGAACCGATGCATAAAGGTTTTGCAGACCTCTCCCTTACCACTTGGGTACGGCGCCGATGCGGGGCAAACTATAGCCTGAACGCCCCGTTTGTGTAAAGTGCCAAGCTTTTTCGGATCAGGCCGCTCCAGGCCCGGTCTAAGCCAGCCCTATGCCTTGCCCACGGCTGTCGCCTTGGAAACCTGGGCGACCGACTGCTTGTTCCCCTTCCCTTTCCTCTCCATCCGCCTGTGCCACCAATCGAGGAAGCCGGAAGCGATATAGAGTGTGGAATAAGTGCCCGAGACCATGCCCACAAAGAGGGCAAGGGCGAAATCCTTCATGCTGCCTTTCGTGAAGAAGAAAAGCGCGAGAACGGTCAGCATCGTGGATGCTGTCGTGATGACAGTACGCCCGAGTGTCATGGTGAGGGCGGTATTAATCACGTCCACGAACTTGTCGGTGGGACGAAGCTTGCGCTCTTCCCTGACGCGGTCAAACTGCACGATCGTATCGTTTATGGAATAGCCGAGAATCGTCAGTATGGCGGCTATCGTCGCGGAGTTGAATTCCATCCTCGTCACGACGATAAAACCCACCATGATGAGGGCATCATGGGTGATGGCCAGCACCGCGGCGATAGCATATTCGATCTTGAAGCGTATCGTCGAATAAATCAGGATGAGAGCGAGGGTCGAAACAACAAGAAGAAGGGCGGTGCGCGACAGGGTTTCAGAAAACCTGGCGCCTACGAAGTCCGTCTTCAGTTCGACAACCTTGTTGGCGCCGTACTTCGCTTCCAGGCCAGCCAGGATCTGCTCGCGGGCGGTGGCCGTGAAGTTGGGGTCCTCACCATTGTCCTGGACGCGGATGAGGTAGCGCTGGTTGGAAGCCGGCTTGACCGTCTGTACGGAAATTTCGCCGAGACCGGTGATGGACTGCCGAACGTCGTCAATGGACGCGAAAAGCTCGGAATCGCCAGCCGGGGTCCTGTGGAGGGTCATCGGCTTCTCACTGATGAGGGTATTGCCCTGATAAGTAGGCACGAGAAGGCTGGTGGCTGAAGATTCCTGCCCAGCCTCAAGGCTTACCTTGATATCGGTCTCTGCCGACAGTGCCTTGGCGAGATCGCCCGCCGTCGGATAGGTGGCATAGTCGAGGAGGACGGTTTTCTGCTCAACTTCGGCGCCGGAGAACACGAGGGTGAGGGCTGAATCGGACACGCGGAGCTCGGCATTGCCCTTGCCTTCATAGCTGACGGTTGCGACAGGGAGGGCGAGCTGGACGGTCTGGTTAATGCCTGCCTGGAAGTCAACGCCAAGATTGAAGCCCATGGAGAAATACGCGACGAGCCCGACGAGTATGAGTACGCCCGACAGGATGAACGAAGGGATGAAAAATCGGCTGAACCGAATGACGCGTTTCATTTACTTGATCCTCCAGCTGATGGAGACGCTCTTTTTGCCAAGAACATCGGTTTCAAAGTCGAAAATTAGCTTGGATACGAAGAGCGCGGTGAAGAGGCTGGTCATGTTGCCGATTGCGAGCGAAATCGCGAAACCCTGAATCGAGCCCGATCCGAGTTGGGAGAGGAAGAGGGCGGCGATGATCGTCGTGATGTTGGAGTCCATAACCGCCCAGAAAGCCTTGTGGAAGCCGGCTTCGATCGCCGCCTTCCTCGATTTTCCATCCCTCATCTCTTCCTTGATGCGCTCGAAAATGACGACGTTCGCGTCGACAGCCATGCCGACCGTCAGGACGAATCCCGCGATCGAAGGCAGGGTGAGAGTAAGCTTGAAGGCTGTCAGAACGGAAATCATTATATAGAGGTTGAGGATCTGGGCGAGGGTGGCGTTGACGCCGGCTCCCTTGTAATAAGCGAACATGAATACGAAAACCGCGAGAAGACCGACGAGGATCGCGTTCTTGCCCTGGGCGATGGCATCCTCTCCGAGGGAGGCGCCTATTGCCTGCTGGTTGGCTACGCTGAGCGACAGGGGCAGGGCCGCCGTCCTCAACAGCGTGGCGAGATTCTGGGCCTCCACGGCGTCGAATCCCGTGATGCGCACCGATTCGCGGATCGGTTCCTGGATGTTGGCATACGACTTCACTCTGTCATCGAGCACGACGGCCAGGGATTTGTTGACGTTGTCGCTCGTCAGTGCATAGAAGATTTCCCCGCCTTCCTTGTCCAGAACAAAATTGGTCTCCGGCGTTCCGGTGATCGGATCGCTGGATACGGTCGCGCTCTGCACATGGCTTCCGTCAAGTCCGGGTTTGCCTTCGAGGACGAGGTAGGTGCCGGTGAACTCATCCAGGCCGTAGTTGTCTTTCTTGTATACCTTCCTGACGATTTTGCCTTCAGGCACTATACCAGGCTCGGAGACGGTCATGGTTCTTTCGTCCACGCCGAGGGGATTCGTGGAAAGGTATGAGCTGAGGGCGGAACTCGCTTCCGAATCGACGATGTAGAAGGCCAGGTTTCCCTTGCCCATGATGATCGAGTTGATACGATCGGGATCGGCCGTTCCGGGAATCTCCACGTAGATCTGGTCGCTGCCCTGACGCCGGATGACTGGCTCGGTGAGACCGAACTGGTCGATGCGGCTGTTGAGGACCTCGACGGCGCGCTGCATGGCGTCTTCGCGCTCGACGGCGGTGACCGTGTGGCCCAGTTTTTCCGAAAGGGCATCCAGATCGGACTGGATGATAACCGACATGCCGCCGGCGAGGTCGAGGCCAAGCTGGACGGCGTTGCCGTGCAGGTTTTTCAGATCGAGAGCGCGTTCCCTGTATTTAGCTTCGATGGCGTCAAACATCGCGCGCTCGCTCGAGAAGGCCGCAAGGAGGTTGGATGCCGTCATTTCTCTTGGCACAGCCCGCTTGGTATCCTTATAAGCCTTCCTGGCCGCTTTCGCGACGATTTCATAGGCGCCTGAAAGATCGGCGGTATCGCCGGTCATGGCTTTGTTCTTTATCTCCCCAAGGGTGGCGTAGGCCATCCTGCGTGAATAATCGCGAATCTGCTCGCGAGAGCCGACAGCCGTAGCCTGATCTTCCTTGGGCGTCAGGACATACCATTGAATAGTAGGGAAGAGGAAGGCGAAGGCGACAGCGACGACGATGAGCACGATGATAAGGCGACGGATTTTACTCATTCCGATAACTCCACATTGTTAATCGCATTGACATAGCCCGACATCGACCTCTGGCGCCCGAACGCGACACAAAGATGATTTTTCGGAGTATCCCTGGAGGGAGACAGGCCTGGAAGACTATTTCTTCTCTTCTTCGGCTTTTTCGGGCGCAGCTTCCGCCGGCTTCTCCTCTACCCTGGAAGCGGAGACTGTGGCGACGGCCGACTTGGAGAACTCGATTTTGCAGTCATCGTCGACTTTCACAACAACGGTGCCTTCCTTGAC
>JBAQLW010000363.1:0-2640 GCA_049302175.1 Rectinemataceae bacterium | reverse complement strand
ATAGAGGTGCAGGGAGGAGAGGCGGTCTTGGCCTGATCAGGCCTGATCGGAGATGATCCGAGACTGGTCGCGGAAATCCTCCAGCTCCCGTATCCAGAACGAGCGGCTGCCCCAGTCGGGGAAGTCCCGCCTGAACCAGTTGTCGTCGCGCTGGAGGGATCGCCAGGCGAGGAAGTGGAGCAGTCTGTAGAATCTGAGGGTTTCGATGAGGACGACGCTGCCAGCCTCGAGTTCCGAAAATTCCGAGTACCCTTCCACGAGGAGGGACAATTCTTTCGCGCAGTCCTCGGCATGGCCGGGCAGGAGGAGCCAGAGATCCTGGATGGGCGGGCCTGTCACCATGTCATCGAAATCGAGAAGAAGGAGGCCTTCGCCCGGCCGTTCCAGGATGTTGCCGCGGTGAAGGTCGCCATGGATGCGTCGGGGCGCGATGGAACGCAGCTGCGCGGCGGTGGAGTCCAGAATGCCGCGGCAGGTTTCCGAGAACTCTGCCCTGAACTCTGGATGGACGAGGGGTTCGACAATGGCGAGGTTGGCGAAGGCGAGTTCCGGTTCCAGCCGGGCGCGCGAAGGCGCCTGGCGTTTCGCGCCAACCAGGTGGAGTCTGCCGGCCAGGCTTCCGAGTCTCAGCCAGTCGGACTCCGACTCGGCGTCGAAGCTACGGCCTCCTCGTTTGGGAAAGAGCGCGAAGAAGAAGGCTTCCTCGGCGGCTGGAGCTTCGCTGTCCATTAGAGCTTCGCGGTCTATCGGCGCTTCGGCTTCACCCTCGATTTCGATCGCGGACAGCGTCTGGCCTTCCGCGTCGGAGAGTGGGGCGACGACAGGGAGCTCGGCCTGGGTGCAATCGGCGAGGAACTGGTGTTCCTCGAGGATGGCTTTTTCGGTCCAGCGGCCGGGGCGATAAAATTTTACGATATATTCCTGGCCGCCTTCGGCGCGAAGACCGTAGACGCGGTTCACGTAGGAGGAATAGGGAGTCAGGCTTCCGTCCGGAACGATGCCGTAGGCGGCTTCGACAGCCTCCAGCACGATGGAAGGCGAAAGGGCGTCGAAGGCGGCGTTCACAGCTCGGCCTCACGCTGCGCGATTTCTTCCCACCGCAGGGTTTTTGCCTCGATCAGGCTTGTCACTTCCTCATAGCGTTCATGGGCTTTGCGCATCTGCGCGGGCGGGATGCCCGGCTTGCCGAAGTATGATTCGAGCTCGGCTTTCTCGATTTCAAGCGCATCGATGGCGGGAAGGAGGCCGTCCAGCTCGCGGCGCTCGGCGAAACTGAGCTTGTTTTTTCTGCCCCGGGAAGCGTTCGCCTTCGCCGAAGCCGCTTCGGATGAGGATGCCGTGGCGCCGGCCGAGGCGCTGGTTGTGGAGGCGGCCGCCATAGCCGCCTTCGTCGTGTCGAGGCTGTCCTTCCACTCCAAATATGATCCATTGAAGGGGCTGGCCTTTCCCGCCCCATCGAGCACAAGGAGGAAACGGGCGATGCGGTCGAGGAAGGCGCGATCGTGGGATACGGCGACGACACAACCCTGAAATCCCTCGAGAAAATCTTCGAGCGCTTCGATGGTGTCGATGTCGAGGTCGTTAGTTGGTTCATCCAGGAGAAGGATGTTGGGCGCTTCGACGAGGACGCGCACGAGCTGCAGACGCCGTCTTTCGCCTCCCGATAGCTTGCCTACGGGCATGGACTGGAAATCCCTGTTGAAACCGAAGCGCTCAAGGAGGAGGGTGGCATCCTGTGCAGCCCCGTCGGAGAGTCTCACGCGCTCGGCGTGGCTGCGGATATAGTCAAGGATTGAAACTGAAGGATCGATGGAATCGGCGGTCTGCTCGAAGCAGGAAATGCGGACCGTGTCGCCTCGCTCCACGATGCCGCTGGAAGGTTCGAGTTCTCCCGTGATAAGCCTGAGAATGCTGGTCTTGCCCGAGCCGTTGGGACCGACGATGCCGAGCCTGGCCCCTGGTTCGATCACATAGTCGAAGGGATCGAGCACTCCACGGCCTTCGTAGGCGACGGCTGCGCCCTTCAGGATCACCGCTTTTTTCCCCAGACGGCTTTCTGCTGAGGAGAAGACGAAGCTGGAGGGAGGACGCTCGAGAGCCGTCGCCTGCATCGCCCTTATGTCGTCCTTGCGCCGCTCGCTCTTGGTCGCCCTGGCCTGTGCGCCGCGCATGAGCCAGGCGAGTTCCACCTTGAGGTTGGCGAGGCGGCGGTTCTCCGCGGCTTCGAAGGAAGCCCAGCGTTCGGCTTTGCGCTGGAGATATTTCGAGTAGTTACCTGGATGGCGGTGCACGCGGCGCCTGTCGATCTCGAGGATGGAGTCAGCAACGCTGTCCAGAAACCATCGGTCGTGGGTCACCAGTATGAAGGCGAACCTGGAAGCGAGCAGGCGCGTCTCGAGCCATTCGATCGAGTCGAGGTCGAGATGGTTGGTAGGTTCGTCGAGAAGGACGAGATCTGCCTTGGGCGCCAGAGTCCGCGCCAGGGCGGCTTTCTTGACTTCTCCGCCCGACATTGTCGACATGAGGCGGTCGAGATTCCTGAGGCCGAGTTCGGCGCAGAGGGAGGCATAACGGTTTTCGAGCGGGACGGGGCCGAGGGCTTCCAGCTCCTTCTCGATATGGGTGAGCTCCTTGCCTTTG
>JBAQLW010000362.1:0-9054 GCA_049302175.1 Rectinemataceae bacterium | reverse complement strand
CCGCTACGCCGTTGTGGATGGCCGCCCTCGGCGCCGTCTTTGCGATCGTCGTGGCCAAGGAGTTCTTTGGAGGCCTGGGCGCCAACCCCTTCATCCCGGCGCTAATCGGCCGCGCCTTCCTCTTGATGAGTTTCCCCGCGGCGATCACCACCTGGTCCATGCCCAATGGCCTGCCCCTCGCGGCCGACGCCTTGAGCACGGCCACTCCCCTCGCCCTGATGAAGCAAGGCTCATCGCTCGCCGACGTGGCAACCTACTTCGGCGCCTCCGATGTCGGCGCCTTTATGCGCCAGCTCTTCATGGGCTATCGCTCGGGCTCCCTCGGTGAAAGCTCTATCCTCCTCATCCTTCTGGGCGGAATCTTCCTCATCGCGATCGGCATCGTCCAATGGATCGTTCCCGTCTCGGTGATCGGATCGGCCTTCTTCTTCGCGTGGATATTCGGTATGAACCCCTTCTTCGCGGTTCTGTCGGGCGGTCTCGTGTTCGGCGCCTTCTTCATGGCGACCGACTACTCGACACGGCCCCTCACTCCCGTCGGTCAGGCTATATTCGGCGTAGGAATAGGCATGATCACCGTGGTTATAAGGAAGTTCGGCGGATTCCCCGAGGGTGTCACATACGCCATTCTCATCATGAACATCATCACTCCCTTCCTCAACAAGATCAGGGTAAAGAAGTACGGCTTCGTGCCTTCCGTCAAACCCGCGAAACCCTCGAAGGAGGCCGGCAAATGAAAGGCATAGCCAAGCTCGGCTTCATACTTGCGCTCTTTGCGGTAGCAGCCTGCGCGAGCCTCGCTGTGGTGTATGCCATCACCAAGCCCCAGATCGAGGCACAGGACCAGATTGCCCTAACGGCTTCGCTGAAGGAACTCTTTCCTGAAGGGGAAACCTTTGAGGATATCAGCGCTTCCGTCGTGTCAGAAAATCCCGAGGTAAAGTTTCAGAGCGCGATGCTCGCGAAGAGCGCCACAGCGCCCCTTGGCGTGGCGATCAAGGCTTCGGGCGCCAGCTACGGCGGTCAAGCCACCCTCCTTGTCGGCGTCCAGCTCAACAGGAGCATAGCCGGCGTGCGCGTGCTCGAGCTCAACGACACGGCCGGCCTCGGCGCCAACGCGAAGAACGAGGGCTACTATGTGAACAAGGCCGAGAAGATAACCTTCCCCGGCCAGTTTTCGGGCAAATTCATCACGGATCCCTTCGAGGTCAAGAACGATGTCGTGGCGATCACCGCCTCGACCATCACCTCCAAATCCCTGACGCGCATCGTGAAGAGTTCGGCCGATGCAGCGGCGCTCTGGCTCGAGAACTCGACGATAGCGGGAGGGAAGTGACATGAAAAGCCTCTGGAAAACCTTCAAGCAGGGCATCATCTACGAAAACCCCCTGCTCATGCTCATGATAGGACTCTGCTCGGCCCTCGCGGTCACCTCCAGCGTGGCCAACGGCATCGGCATGGGCTTGGCGATGACCTTCGTCCTCCTCTTCTCCGAGATATTCATCTCCCTGTTCAGGAAGGCGATTCCCTCGTCGGCACGAATGCCCATTTTCATCATCATCATCGCGGCTTTCACCACCATGGTGGACCTCGTCATGAAGGCCTACTTCCCCGAACTCTCGAAGAGCATGGGGGTATTCATTCCCCTCATCGTCGTCAACTGCATCATCATGGGACGCGTGGAAGCTTTCGCCTCCAAGCAGAAACTGATGCCGGCGATCTTTGATTCGTTCGGCATGGGCCTGGGCTATACCTGGGTCATGGTCGGTATAGCGGCCGTCCGCGAAATCCTCGGCAACGGGACTTTCGCCGGGTTGCAGGTGATGCCCCAATCCTACCAGCCCATCCTCTTCTTCATCCTTCCGCCGGGCGGATTCCTGGTGTTCGGCCTCTTCATCTCGTTCAATATCTGGCTCAAGAACAGGATGCAGAAAACGGCCAAGGAGCGTGCATAATGGATTTGATGAAAATATTCCTCGTAGCCCTTCTCGTGAACAACGTCGTCCTCATGCGCTTCCTGGCCCTCTGTTCCTATGTAGGGATGACGAATGACGTAGGCCAGTCGGTCGGCATGGGCTTCGCCGTCACCTTCGTCACCGTCCTCGCGACGGCGGCGACCTGGCCTCTCTATCATTTCGTCCTTCTTCCCCTCGGCCTGGAGTTTCTCCAGATCCTGGTGTTCATCCTCGTCATCGCGAGCCTCGTCCAGCTGGTCGAGTTCTACCTGAAGAAGAACATCCCGGGCCTCTACGCGGCCATGGGCATCTACCTGCCACTGATCACCACCAACTGCGCCATCCTTGCCGTCACCTTCGAGAACATCTCCTACAAGTACAGCTTTATCCAGTCGATCGTGTATTCGGTCGGCGTCTCGCTGGGCTACCTCCTGGCGATGGTGCTCCTTGCGGGCGTACGCGACAGGATAAGGACAAGCCCCGTGCCGAAGTTCCTCCAGGGAACGCCAATTCTCTTCATTGCTTCGAGTCTGCTGGGCGTGGCTTTCATGGGCTTCTCCGGGCTCATAAAATAGGGGAAGGAAAATGACAGTCATTCTTATAACGATTGTTTTCGCGGCGATACTCGCCTTCGTGCTGGGCGTTGCTCTGGGCTTTTTCCAGAAAAAATTCCACGTCGAGCGTGACCCCAAGATCGACGAGGTGCGCGCGGCTCTGCCGGGCGCTAACTGCGGCGGCTGCGGATTTCCGGGCTGCGACGGATACGCCGAGGCTGTGGCGACGGGTCGCGCGCCCACGACGAAGTGCACGGCCGGCGGCGCATCCACGGCCGAAGCCGTGTCGCAGATCATGGGCGTCAACGCCGTGGCCGAGGATCTCGTCACGGTGCTGCTCTGCCAGGGCACAAAAGAAATGGCCGTTTCCAGGGGCGATTATATCGGCATCAAGACCTGCCGCGCCGCCAAACTTTCGACCGGCGGCCTGAAAGCCTGCGCCTGGGGATGCCAGGGTTTGGGCGACTGCGTGACGGTATGCAAGTTCGACGCCCTCGAGATGGGCGAGGACGGCCTCCCCCAGGTCGACTACGATAACTGCACCGGTTGCGGTATGTGCGTGACCGAGTGTCCGCAGAAGCTTTTCACCCTCGTGCCGCGCGGCAAGAAGGGCTCGATCGTCCTCTGCTCCAACAGGAACGTGATCAAGGCGAACGTGATGAAGACCTGCAAGACGGGCTGCATCAAGTGCGAGATCTGCGTCAAGCAGTGTCCGGAAAAGTGCATCACGATGGTGAACGGGATACCCGTCACCGACTATTCGAAGTGCACATCCTGCGGCGTCTGCGTGACGAAGTGCCCGACGCATTGCTACAAATTGCTTGAGACCGATGTGATGGGCGAGAAGAAGAAGGTTCCGGTGCTTGCCTAGGCGAGAGATGCCCGTTTGATCGGTTTCAGTAGCGCGTGCTGCGGAAGCGCAGGCCGATGCCCAGGCTGATGGTAGCCCTGCGGTCGGCCTCGGGATCTTCTGGCAGGTCGGGCAGGGGAAAGTAGCGGCTGAAGTGGAGTTCGGAAAAGAGTCCGGCGCCCGAGGCTCCCGAGCGGATCATGGGGGACGACCAGCGCAAGCCCGCCGAGGCGATCCAGCTGGCCGGCGCGCTGTAGCCGCGGAAGGGGCTGGACTCCGTGGCGGGCAGGCCCGGCTCGCCCAGGGTGAGGGCAGGGCCGACGAATATCGAGAACCCTGTGTTCTGGCCGATCACCAGCTCCAGGGGAATTCGAAGGGTGCCGAGGAGCTCGTCCCATTCGATGCGGCTTCTAAGGCCGAACGAAAAATTCCTCATGACGGGAAGAGTTGCGGCGAAGCTGATGCCGCCGCCTCTAAGCCTGAGATCGGGACCGCCGTCGCCCAGGAGGGCTTCGGCATCCAGAACGCCCGTCATCGCGGCTTCGAAAGCCAGCCCCGAGAGCGGCGAGGCTGACACTATCCGCCCGGCGAAGAGAAAACGCTTCGACCAGGCGGGTTCAGAGAGCGAATTCCTGATAACGCCCGTCCTGCTTCCGGCGCTTGCGGCGTGGAGGAATTGACCGTCGCCAGTGTAGATGCCCACATGGTCGGCGGCCGAGGCGGCCGACGGAGAGAAGGCGGCGCTCGTTTTCTTCTGTGTGGCAGTTCTGTCCAGCTCGAAAAAGACAAGATCGCCAGCCTTGAGTTCCTTTCGGGGTATCATGAGCACCCACTGTCCGAGAGTATCGACGGTTCGAGGTACCGCATGGCCTGTAGCCTGTTTGAAGACAAGGAAGACAAATCCGGAACAGTCGAGGCCTTTAGCGCTCTCGCCGCCGAAAACATAGGGTGTGCCTTTAAGCCTATCGGCCGAGCGGAGTATGGCGTCGCGCGTTCTTGATGGCGACAGGGTGGGAAGGGGGAGTTCGCCCGGCATTGCCCGAGCCGGCGTTCCTGCCAGCGCAAAGATGAGGGCCGCGGCAAGAAGGAAGGGAAAGCGGTGCATCTATAGAGTATCGGCGCAGTTCCCGACTCGATTGACTCTTTCGGCCCGTACCACTAAACTTCTCTTCAAGCCGAAGACCCGGGGAAGTTTTCTTTTCGGGATCGGTCCCGCCGAGTTCGCCAAATTGCGGGCGGGTAAGAAATTCACGCTAAAGAGGGTATCTATGTCCCAATCCCTGCGTCCATTCACCTCCGAATCGGTGTCCGAAGGACACCCCGACAAGCTTTGCGACCAGATTTCCGATGCCGTCCTCGACGCCTGCCTCGAAAAGGACAGACACTCCAGGGTAGCCTGCGAATGCTTCGCCACCACGGGTCTCGTCCTCGTCGGGGGAGAGATAACGACGCGCACCTACGTCGACATCCAGGACGTGGCACGCAAGGTCGTCAAGGAAATCGGCTACGACAACCCCGACTACGGTCTCGACTGGGAGTCCAAGGCCGTTCTCAATTCGATCCATAACCAGTCGCCCGACATAGCCCAAGGCGTCGAAGGCCACGGACTCAAGGAGTACGAGGGCAAACAGGGCGCGGGCGACCAGGGCATGATGTTCGGCTTCGCCTGCGACGAAACCCCCGAACTGATGCCCGCCCCCATCATCCTCGCCCACAAGCTGCTCAGGGAAGCCGCCCGCGCCCGCAAGGTCAAGGAGATTCCTTGGCTGAGGCCCGACGCCAAGAGCCAGATAACGATAGAGTACGATGGGCACAAGCCGGTACGTATCGCGGCCGTCGTCCTCTCCCAGCAGCATGACGAGTTCGACGCCTCCGGAAGCGTCCTGCCTTACGAAGAAATCCGATCGACTCTCATTTCGGAGATTCTGAAGCCGGTGCTCGAGCCGACGGGCCTCCTGGATGAGGATACCCGCTACTTCATCAATCCCACGGGACGCTTTGTCGTGGGCGGACCGGCGGGCGATACGGGGCTGACCGGGCGCAAGATCATCGTGGATACCTACGGCGGCATGGGCAGGCATGGAGGGGGAGCTTTTTCGGGCAAGGATCCTTCCAAGGTTGACCGATCGGCGGCCTACATGGCCCGCTACGTGGCGAAGAACATCGTCGCGGCGGGGCTGGCCCGACGCTGCGAACTTCAGCTCGCCTACGCCATCGGCGTGCCCGAACCGGTATCCGTCCTCGTCGACACATTCGGTACGGCCGCGGCTGATGAGGCGGCTATCGCAGCCGCCGTCGCCAAGGTCTTCGATCTTTCGCCGCGCGGCATAATCGAAAGTCTCCAGCTCAAGAATCCCATCTACAGGGCGACGGCGGCCTACGGCCATTTCGGCCGCGAAGGTTTCTCCTGGGAGAGGACGGACAAGGTCGAGGCGCTGCTCAAGGCCGTACGCTAAATCAGGCGATGCCCGTCACCGAGAGCCCATCGATGAGGATGGCCCTGGGGCAGAGGGAGCGGGCAGCGAGGGCGCGTTCGGAAGAGCGCCTCATAATCGATCTGATTTCAGCGACCGATCCCGAGATGGATCCTCCCGTCACCGGAACGCGTTTCTGCCCATCGAACCAGTAAGCCAGCCTGATCTCAGCCCCAAAGTCGCCCGTCACGGCATTCAGCCTGAAATCGGAGAACGCCACCGGTTCAAGGCAGGGCAAAGCCCTCATGTCCGTCAGGCTCATCGAGCCGGGCGAGACGGAAAAAAGGGAGAAGGCACCCTTGCGGGGCTGGCCCAGCCAGTCGGCATAGCGGATCGGCCCGACGAGGCACGTGAGGCGGCCGCCTTCGATGACAGCCGTGCGCTCGAGGGGGAAGCCGTCTTCATCGAAGGCGGCCGAGGCGGGAAGTCCGGCCAGAACCGGTTCGGCCCATATATCGAGGGGATCCACCACGCCGCCGCCCTTTTCCCTTTCCTGCACATTCATGCCGAGGGTGAAGGGCGAGGCCTTGGTGAATATGGTATCCGTGCCTGCGTTGCCGAAAAACCAGGCGAAAACCTTCTCGGCTTCCTTCCCGGACAGGATCACCGGGATATTCCCGAGGGAGGGCAAAGGCAGAGCCGTAGCCCGGTCGATCACCTGCCCCAGTCGGGACCCGGTGGCTTCGCCGAGACGCTCCTTCTCGATATCGGAGAATTCGATGTCGTCGAAAAGTTCGACGGGGCCTTGGGACGAATCGGTTTCGACGACGAACTCGGAATATCCCTTCCATCCGCCGGCCTTGAATTCATGACCTTTGGAATTGACGAAGTTCTTTTCCGCGCTGGAGATGAAGAGCTCGAGGGAGTTGATGCGGGCGCCGCCCGCTCCTGCCTCCGGGGCATAGAGAGCCGTTTTGGCCGATTCCATCATGGAGGGCTCGCCGTGCGCGTCGAAGTCTGAGCCGGGAAGGCTTACCTTCGGCTCGGCAGGGCCAGGGAGGTCGAACCAGGGGTTTTTCGACGTAGAGGCGGCGAAGATGCCCTGCCGAATTTTCTCCTCTATCTCGGTATCCGTGTAGCTTGGCTGAATGTTGACCGTCGCATCGCCCCTGAATTTTTTTCCTTCGGCCTCGCTGTCGACATAGAGGGTGAGGGCGTAGGTGCGTTCTCTCACCGAGCGGGCCAACTCCCTGCGTGAGCGGACAAAATAGTGCTCCTGCCTCGAAATCCTGGTTTCGACGAGGCGCCAGTCGGCGACTTTGGCTGAAACCGAACCGCTCACCTTCCCGACAGCCTCGATTATCCTGTTGTTCATCATCCCAACCTCATCTTCGTTTTTACGCAGGGGCCGCCCGAGGAGACTTTCACGTATTCCTTGAGGCCTTTTCCGCATGCCCCTGAGCCGGCCAGCTCGAAAGTATCCGAAACCATGTCGATAGCCTTGAGAACGTCGGGTACATAGCCTGAACAGACGACAGGGCTGGCTATCCTGCCCGTGAACTTTCCGTCCACGATCTCCCTCCCGACCAGGCAGAGAAGCTGGATCCCCCAGTTGCGCGGATCTTCCATGCCCGCGGTGAGCCGCGAAAGGTACCACCCTCTCTTCACTGACCCTATCATTTCCGCAAGCTTCGAGGTTCCTGGCGCGAAATAGGTGTTTGTCATCCTGGCATAGGCTTTGTGGGAATATGCTTGCCTTCGCCCGTTGCCAGTAAGGGGGATTCCGAGGGCGAGAGCCGAGAGGGCGTCGGAGATGCCGCCGAGAAGGATGCCCTTGTCGATAATCCTGGTTTTCGTGGCCTTTGTCCCTTCGTCGTCGAAGAGGAAGGATCCGCACTGCTCGACGCCTTCAGCCCCATCGTACATGGTGACGAGTTCCGAACCCACGCGCTTGCCCAGGTATTCGACGGCCTTGGCTCTTCCCTTGAAAAACATGTCAGTTTCGACGCCGTGGCCAAAGGCTTCGTGAGCGAGGGTTCCCGCCATGTCCGGATCGAGAATGACCTCGTATTCGCCAGGTTCTATTCTCTGCGCGTCGAGGAGCAATGCCAGTTCGGCCTTGAGTTCGGGCAGCTTGATCTCCAGGGCTCCCAGAAGCTCCAATCCCACTCTCCCCGATACGGGCCTGTAGGACATCTTCGAGATCTGGCCCCTGCGCGCCACACCGAAGATGTAGGCCTGTGACCAGGCGAAGCTCTGGAAGAGGGAACGGTGAGGCGATATGAATATCCTGGATAGATCGACAGATTCGTAGCGGGAGTGGGCCGTCGCGACGATCTTGTCGTCCATGAGACGCTCCCTGAGCGCGCCCAGGCGGGAGAGCAGGGATTCGGGATCGGCGGTGAAGGGATCCTCTTCGATCGAGCCGCGGTAGTCGGCGACGAGGGCTTCGTCGGGTATAGGCGGATAGGATATGGCGTCGGGACTGCCCAAGAGGCTTTCAAGTTCCTTGGCGACAGCGTCAGCCGTCGCGTCGAGGGATGCCGGCGTGAAAGTATCCAGGAGGGGAAGGGCGTATTCCGCCACGGTGCCGCCCTTCTGGGCCCGGAACACGAAGCCGCGCTGCACCCACATGGGCTCGGAGCTGCGCGTCTCGCCTGGCGTGGCGAAGTAGGAAACACCGCGATCGTCCGTGCCGAGGACGCTGATGTAGTCGAAGCGTCCGAGGAGCTTGGCGATGAGTTTCTCAAGTCCTGATTTTTGCCCCACCAGGAAGGAGCTGTGCTCTCGTTGGATCATCCGCTTCTCCTCGCGCATGCCTTCGGCGGCATATTTCAGGGCATTGTACCTATCTTTGGAGGCGATCGCAATGGAAAAGGCCGATCGGCCTAGCCGATCTCCACCCTGTCGCGGCCGGCTTTCTTGGCCGCGTACATGGCCGAATCCGCCCTGGACATCAGAGTGTCGAGACTGTCTTCCGCCGGCTTCTGGACGGAAATACCGATACTGACCGTGATCCTCACCGCATTCCCCTCGAAGGGTATTTCCATGGCGCTCACCCTCGCCCTCAGTTTTTCGGCCAGGCGCGCGGCCGAAGGCAGATCGGTAAACCTGAGGAGGACGCCGAATTCCTCGCCTCCAATCCTGCCGAGGAGGTCGGACTTCCTCAGGATCTTCTGGAGTTCGGCCGCGAAGGCTTTAAGGACTACATCGCCGCCGGCGTGCCCGAAAACGTCGTTCACGCGCTTGAAATGATCGATGTCTATCATCAGGAATGCCGT
>JBAQLW010000361.1:0-8873 GCA_049302175.1 Rectinemataceae bacterium | reverse complement strand
GTCGAAGAGATCGAGAGATACGGAACGTATGGCTGTAAGTTCCTTGTTGCGAACCATGAATTTTACCACGAGGTCCCTCACGTTCAGGATGGGGATTTTTTCTTCACTCATATTCCACCTCCTATCGGTGAGTTCTGGGGTCGGAAGCGTCGGCAAAAAGCTGGCCAACCACATAGAATGAGATCGTGACGAGACCCATCACGATGCCCGGAAACACGATCATATGAGGATAGGTGTCGACGAAGGACCAGTAGACATCGATCATCCTGCCGAGTGAAGGATATGTGGAGGGAAGCCCGATGCCGAGATAGGAGAGGATAGTCTCGGTATTGATGAGGCCGGGAATCTCCTGGTACACGAGGGTGGCGATGACGGAAACCATGTAGGGAAGTATGTTGCGCGTGACCATCCGCTTGAGGGGCGTGCCGAGACAGCGGGAAGCGAGGTTGTACTCCCTGTCGCGGATGATCATCACCTGGGTTCGGATGAAGAAGGCGATGCCGAGCCAGCCCGTGATGGTCATGGCCAGGATCATCTGCCAGAAACCCCTACCGAAGATGTACATGAGCATCATGGAGCGGAGGATAGCCGGAATGTTGGAGATGACGTTGTACAGGGCGAGGAGTATGGGATCGAGTCTTTTGGAATAGCCCCAGACAGCGCCCACGAGGATGCCGAGGCCGATGTTGATGGATGCCGCGATGAAGGCTATTGAGAGCGACATGCGGGTGCCCGACCAGACGACATCCCAGAGATCGTTGCCCGTATCGTCCGTGCCGAACCAGTGTTCGGATGAAGGCTTCTGGTACCAAGTGCCGGGATTGTTGATGTTCGGCGTCACCGCAGGATCGTAACCCGAAACGAGGGGCTGGATGTACGACATCAGGGTAAGGCTGAGGAGCAGCGCCAGCCAGAAAATTGCCGTCTTGCGCTTGAAGAAGGTCTGGAAAACGGATTTCCAGTATGAATAGCGGGGGCCGGCGATACGCTCAGACTTGAGGACATCGAAGGTAGCGAAGGCGAATCGTTCTGCTGTGTTGGCCATTTTTTACCTCGCTTCCTTCTTGACCGCCAGGCTGATGCGCGGATCCACCAGCGTAACCATTATGTCGCCAAGGAATATGGCGAGGATCGATATAACGGTGAAGATGAAGGTCAGGGCGATGATCATCGCGTTGTTGTAATCCGATATCGAGCTGGGGAACATCTTGCCCATGCCGGGCACGGCGTAGAAGCTCTCGGTGATGAGGGCGCCGGCCAGCGTGCCGATGACGGCCATCGGGATGGAATGGACGACGGGGATGAGGGCGTTTCTGATAATATGCTTGAAGAACACCTCACTCTGGGACAGGCCCTTGGATCGCGAAAATTTCACGTAGTCTGAATTCATCTGGTCGACCATGTAGCGCCGTATCCAGAGCGCCTCGCCCGCGATCCCTCCGAGGGAGAGGGAAATGGTGGGAAGTATGAAGGAAAGGATGTTGTGAGATCCGAGAAAGGGGAACTTGTCGGGCAGCCCGAGCACCTTCATGCCGAAGCGCGCGAAGAGGGCTATGTACAGGAGGGTGGGGATCGATGAAATGAACACGATGTAGGCCATGGTGACCTTGTCGAAGATCCTGTCTTTGCGCATCGCCGCGATGACGCCGATAGTGAGGCCGATTCCCAGGGAAATGATGAGCGCGTACATGCCGATTCTGAAGCTGATTCCGAGCATGGAGGGATCTTCGGTTATCACATTGCCATCCGCGTAATTATCCTCGAACTTGTTCATGTCCAGGCGGTCAAGGGTCGGCTTGTACTTGAGGCTGTGTTCGTCCAGCGAGGAATAGAATGTGATCACTTCGCCCCGCACGGTCGTGATTATCTCGCGGCGGGTCGATCTACCCTGGCCGCCTCCGATGACTTCAAGGACGGGCATGCCGTCAAAGGTGGGATAGGATCTGCCCATGTCGAGCCTGATGACATTCTGGTGGATGAAGGGGAAGCTTCCGTCGAACCATACCTGGTATTTGTACTGTGTCCCCGAAGCGGCCAGGGCAAGGCGGCCGCTCCAGTCCCTGGTGAAATAGTACCCTCGTTTGAGGTCCGGATTGTTGGGATCCTTGATCCTATTCGGGGTATCGATCCGCACAAGGTTGGCATACCATCGCAGGACCCGCGAAAAGAGGGGGATGTCCTTGGTGGCGTATAAATATCCAGTGCCTGGCTGGGGATCGACCTGATAGCCTTTCGAGGAAAAATCGGTCTTGAATTTTTCATAGAAAGGCGAACCAGCGAGAAGAGCTTCGCTCGACAGGGGCGAATCAGCGCCAAAGGTCGCTTGGGCATATTCTTTCTGTGTGACATAGTCGATGTATCCCAGGTATTCCCAGGTACGGAACTTGTAATCGTGATATTCATCCGGTTTGTTCGCCAATTTAGGTAGAATGAGATCGCCTTTGAAGACGAGCTGACGGGGTATGCAGGAGTAGACGAGAAAAACCGTCAGGGTAGAGACGATAAGCACGGAGAGGATCGACTGTAATATCCTTTTCAGCACATATCCTTTCATGAAACCCCACAATCCGGCCATCAGTGCGAAAAATGAGAATCAACTCCATCCTTGCTTTGTGGTGAAGCTGGGGCTATCGCGCATGACTTCCGAAAAATAATATTCTCCATCTCTTCCCTATGGAGCGCTTGATTTGGAAATTGAATTATACCGAAATCGCCAATTATGCGCAATAAAGCAAAAAACCATGGCGTGCGCGGAGTTCCTGCATCTATATGAAGTTTTTTTAATTATTTATCGGGTAAAGAAAGGGCTGCCCACGGAAGAATTCGCGGACAGCCCCCTGAAACAAACGCGCTCAAGCGCTTTCAGATCATGCTATTTTTTCGCGCTGGCTTTCTTGAATGCCGCGACGCGGTCCTTCTCCCACTGAGCCTTGAGCTTGTCGCGCTCGGCGAGGGTGATGACTTTGTCGCCGACGATCATGCCCTTGAACTTGTACTCGTCGGTACCATAGGCGGCGAAGGGAATCGTGTAGGGTACGATCCTCGTGACCGCGAAGCCGCCGCCGTAGGACATGTAGGGGAAGACGATGGCGTCGTCGAGGAGCTGGGCTTCGGCTTCGGCGAACATCTTGAAGCGTTTGGCCTGGTCATCATAGATGTTGTTGGCCGCTTCCACTTTCTTGGCATACTCGTAGAGTCCGATCGCCGTGGCGGCCTTGTAGTCGCTGCTGGCGGGATCGTCGGTCGCGTCCAGACCGATCTGGATGAGTACGGCGCCGATTTCGGGCTCGAGGGTCTGGAGGAAGGTGTAGGGATCTCCAAAGTCGGGACCCCAACCGGTGTAGCCGCCGATATCATAGTTGGATTGGCTGCCCGATTCGGCATAGTAGGTCGAGGCGTCGGCGTTGTCGGTATCCATCTCAACCACGTTCACGATAAGGGTATCGGTGCCGAAGACGGCTTCGAGGTTGGCTTTCATCGACCTGTCGCCCCTCAACCCCTTGGTGTAGGAAATATCGGTGGCCGTGTCGAGCTGGATGGGGAACTTCACGCCCTTGACAGTGAGTTCGGCCTTGGCCTTGGCCATGTAGGCTTTTGCCTTGGTGGGATTGTAGTATGGATCCTGGGCATCGTCGATCTTGAAGGTTTTGGGGAAGTCGGCGGGATTGCGCGCCTTGAGGGCATCCTCGACGTACTTCGTATAGTCTTTTCCAGCCTTGTCCTTGGACAGCTCTGTGCCGGTATAGGAGTTGCGGATGGCGGCAAGCTTGTTCACTTCGCCGTTGCGCTGGGCGAGGATAGTCGGTCGGTCTATGCCGAAGAATATTGCTTTCCTGAAGTTTCTGTTCAGGATGGCTGCTTGCGTGTCGGCCTGCTCTTTCGCGGTCTTGGGGGTCTTGCCCTTGGTGGGGTCGGCTGGTGAGGCGAAGGCGTTGCGGTCATAGTTGAAGGCGTAGAGGAAGGTGGTGGAATCCTGCCTCGCCCTGTAGATGTTTTCCTTGTACTTAGCCTGGGCACGAGCGAAGAGGGCTTCGTTATCCGTGTTGACCTGAGCCGAGGCGTAGATGCCCGCATCGAAATTGTTGAAGCGGGAATCGGGATCCTTGCCGTCGTCGTACACAAGCTTGATATGCTCGATAGTCACATGTTCCTTGTCCCAGTAGGAAGGATTGGCATCGTATTCCATGACGGACTTGGAAGTGAAGTTGGACAGAATATAGGCGCCGTTGTAGAGGATGCCGTTCTTGTCGACCTTGCCGAAATCCTTGTCCTTGGCGTTCAGGAATTCGCCGTTGACGGGCATGTAGGGATTGTAGGTGAGGAGGGTCTCAAAATAGGGAATCGGCTTCTCGAGTGTGTACTCGAGAACGTAGTCGCCCTTGGCCTTGACGCCAACCTGGGCAAAATCGGTGATTTCGCCGGCGAGGTACTTGTCGGCGTTCTTGACGAATCCGGAGATGAGGTAGGTGAGGGTGCTCTTTTTGTCGAGCATGAACTTCATCGCGTCGACCCAGTCCTGAGCCTTGACTTCGGCATAGACTTCGAGGTCGCCGGTGACCCACTTGGCGCCTTTGCGGATGTTGAAGGTCCAGACCGTGGTGTCGGCGTTGGACGACCAGCTTTCGGCGAGGGCTGGCCTGAGAACGCCGTATTTATCGTGTTCGATAAGACCATCTACAAAGTTGGTAGTATGCATCGACGTCGTCTGGCGCTGGCTTTCCAGGTAGTTGAAGGTACGAGGATCGCTCGTGAAGACATTGACATAGTCCTTCGATTTCGGTGTAGCGGCGCCCACGGTGCCTGCAAAGAGCAGGGCGAGGACGGCTACTGCTAATACAGTCTTCTTCAGCATTTCTGCCTCCCTTAGTGATCCGCTTTCGCGGATTTCTTTGTCCGCTATCCACTTTGTATATAGATAGCGCAATATTGTTCTCCATACATTGTCATCAAATTGTATTCACAAGTCAACAGTTGTTTTTTCGAAGGGCCAATCGACCGTCAATCAATGATAGGCTCGGCGATGATTCCATGATATCCTGTGAAAAGGAAACGCCTCATGAACAACCATCGAACACAAGCTTCCGGAAACCGCAAGATTCCGGGAAGCCCCCGCATCCCCCTTTCGCTCATACTGACCCTCATAGCCTGCGCTGTCGGCATTGGTTCAGCTCTCCTGCGAAGGGAGACGGGATTCAGCATAGCCCTGGGCGATGCCCTGATGATTGAGGCGATTGTCCTTTTAGGCATAGGCTGGGTAGGTTATCTCAAGAAAGATGGTATTCGTTTTTGGCCCAGAAAGCCTGCTGCGACGGGCGCGGCCGAATCATGGAAGGACAGAGTGCCCTCCGTGGGCGAGGCGCCCCTCACTCCACCTCCGCTGCCCGGCTACGAAGGTCCCGACAGCCCCGAATACCTACGCCTCGTAGAGGCCGAAGCGGCGCTCAGGAAGAGGATCATCGGCGGCAGGGAGAATAACGGGGGGAGCGACAGGGAAAACGGCGAGGGCGCCGCGGCGGACAGGCGAATTCCGTCTTACTTCAGAAGCGCAGCCCTTGCCGGTTCGGTCCTTCTCGTCCTGGGACTCTTTTTTGAGTACATCGTACCAGGTGTTTAGCTGCACCTTCGTTTTCTGAGGCAATAGAGCAGGTACATCGCGAAGGATAAGGGAAAGCCGCCCACGGCGAGGGCGATGGGCAGCTGCATGCCGAGATCGTAATCGAATATGGGACCCTTCAAGACGACACGAGACCCTACCCTGCACTGGTAGGTGATCATGATCACAGAATACAAAAGCCCCAGACCGATCGAGATCCAGCCGAGCCACTTCGCCGCCGAGAAGCTGGCAGGGCTGTCGGTGGCGACGCCTATGCCCAGGGTGAGTCCGCAGGCGAAGCTGAGCGCTATGATTGCCGTATCGATCGCCAGAGCGCCCAGGATGAAACCATGCATGAGGTCGGCATCCATCGCGGGCGCGACCGACTTCTGTTCCTGAGTCCATCGGCGGGCTGTCTTCCAGGCCTTATAGTGTTCGGATGTGTCGATAGTAGCGAAGATAGCCAGGAAGGCACAGACCGAAGCCAGAACGAGGAGAGCCTTGGCATTCGTATGGAAAGACGTTCGATTCTCCATGTTGCAACTATAAAAAGGTCAGCATCAGCGCACTTCGGCGACAGCCTCTTCGAGCATCTGCTGGAGCAGCTCCTGGGGCGGTTCCTTGATATAGCCCATGGCCATCATATCCTTGGTCAGATTCCTCGAAGCGGCGATGTCGGCCATAGCCTTGTCGTAGACTTCCTGCCATGTCGCCTCTACCCTGGCCACGCCCTCGGCGATGGCCTGCATGGCGACATCGGCGGCTTCCATGGCGAAAACCTCGGTCTCGGACATGGTCGCGACGATGTTGTCGGGCGTGATGCCCCGCTTCTTGGCGAAGTCAGCCAAGGAATGGGCGCAGCGTATGGCCATGCCGTCCGTGATCTTGCGGGCGCGCACCGCGAGAGCCCCTTTCAGAATGCCGGGGAAGCATACGGAGTTGTTCACCTGGTTGGGGAAGTCGCCGCGGCCGGTGGCCACGATGAAGGCGCCTTCTTCCTTGGCCGCGTAAGGCCAGATCTCAGGCACGGGGTTGGCGCAGCAGAAGACGATGGACTTGGGCGCCATCGACCTCACCCACTCGCGCTTGACAGTGTCGGGACCAGGAGTCGAGAGAGCGATGAGGACATCGGCGCCCTTGAGCGCCTCGGCTTCCGTGGCGATGCGATTCGGGTTCGTGGCCTGGCAGAGCTCCCATTTCCTGTAGAGCCTCGGGTCAGCCTCGATGTCCTTGCGGCCCGCATGGAGAGAACCTTTCGTGTCGAACATCACTATGTTCTCGCCCTTTCCTCCATCTGCCATGATGAGGCGGGCAATCGTCGTATTCGAGGCGCCGGCACCGAGGAGGACTATTTTCGCTTCCGAGAGCTTTTTGCCAGCGAGGGAAAGGGCGTTGAGAAGTCCCGCCAGGGTGACGGAGGCGGTGCCCTGGGCATCGTCATGCCATACGGGGATGTCGCAGGATTCGCGCAGCTCGTCCAGGACCTTGTAGCAGTTGGGCTGGCTGATATCCTCGAGGTTGACCGCTCCCACCGAGGGCTGGAGCATCTTCACAAACTCGATGATCTTGTCGGGGTCATGCTTGCCGTCCTTGCCCCGCGAATCGACGCAGAGGGCGATGCAGTCGACGCCGCCCAAATATTTCATGAGGAAGGCTTTTCCTTCCATGACGCCCAAGCCCCCCGGAGGCGTGCAGTCGCCGTCGCCCAGGACGCGGGTTGAATCGGAAACGACGGCTACGAGGTTGCCCCTGTTGGAAAGGGCGAAGGATTCGTCGTTGCTGTCGCGTATCGTTGTGGAAACCTTGGAAACGCCGGGTGTATACCACACATTGAACCAGTTGAAGCCATAGACGCCGGCCTTGGGGACGGTCTGCATCTTTCCTCCGTAGAATTTATGGGTTTCGAGCGAAAGCTTCTTGAGAAAGAGGGTCTGGGCGCGGGCTTTCTGATCCTGGCTCAGGTCATCTGGAAAGGCTGTGGAAAGGTTTGAGAGACTCAATTCCAACTTCATTAAGGTACCTTCCTTATCATATGGTTTTTAGAATGCGCGTAGTGCGCGAACGTTTTACAGTATCATATGGCGTACCCAGGTCACAAGGATTTTTCGAGCTTTCGGCAGTGCAATTGGATAATTTCTTAGCGCTATGAATCAGGAAATTCCCGTCAAAGCCTTGATGTACTGCAGACGCATGTATTCTTCGGGCTTGCTCGAGTTGTGCGCCGAGAGCTTACCCCTCATCGCATCGAGGGAGGAGAAACCCTGCGCTTCGGCAAGCGTTCTCAGGTCATCGAGGATCTTCCCGATCGTCTTCCATCCGCCCTTGTAGATGGCTGAGCATATCTGCGTGGTGCCCGCGCCGGCAAGAATGAATTTGGCTGCCGTTTCGGCGTCATGGATGCCGGTGGCCCCCGCCAGCTCTATGCCGGCCCGTTGGTAAAGAAGCGCAGTCCAGCGCAGGCTGTCGTGATATTCTTCGCTTGTGCTCAACGGCTGGGCTCTGATAAGCTTCATCGACCCAATGTCGATATCGAAGCGGTAAAAGCGGTTGAAGAGAACGAGAGCGTTGGCTCCTTCCCTGGAAATGGACCGCGCAAGGTGGGGTAGGCTCGAATAGTGGGAACCGAGCTTCACCTCGATGGGCAGCTTCGTTGAAAGCCTGACTTCCTTGACTGTCGAAAGAACCCTGTTTTCTATATCGTGGGAATTGAGGGTTGTGGAATACGGCATGTAGGCTATGTTCAGCTCGAGCGCGTCGGCTCCCGCCTCCTCAATCCTCCTGGTAAACGAAGCCCAGTTGCCGGCACCCACGCAATTGATGCTCGCGAAAATCGGGGTGTTGCCCGCTCTCGCCTTGGATTCGCCGATCAGCTTGAGATAAGCCTCAGTGCCTTCTTCCCAGGCGGTTCGACTCATGAACGCCTCGGCTTCAGGATTAGCTCCCAGATCGATGCCCTGAACTTCCGCTCCGAGTTCGGCGAGTATCTGCTCCTCGAAGAGCGATTTGAGGACGACTGCCCCGGCGCCGGCGCCAACAGCCTTCTCCACGCCTTCGGGTGTTCCAGTAAGGCCGCAGGCCGCGGCTACGATGGGATTTTCAAGCTTCAGTCCCATGTAGGTAGTGGTCAAATCGATCATATAGTCTCCTTCCGCATAATTGTAGAGTAGACATGCTATCGCCTTCCTTCATTAAAATGGTTACGATAGCATGCCCCTCCCAGAACCGTACGTGCGCAACTAACGCATACGGCTCCTGGCACTAAACATTCGACCATTGCCAG